>JAQGID010000028.1 GCA_028291405.1 Rhodospirillales bacterium
TGCTCGATCCCCGCGTCACCCAGGCGATCTCGGGCCTCGCGCGGGCGCGCGGCGCGAGCTTCATCTCCTATATGGGGAAGTCGACGCAATACACCGAGGTGCCGGACGAGGCCAAGGCGCTGCTCGAGCGGGCGACCTTCGTCGTCTCGACCTGGTTCGCCTCGGTCTTCGATCCCTTCTGCATCGGGTTGCGCGACAAGAAGGGGCAGCGCTGGGTCAAGATCACCTTCTTCCGCAACCTCGATCTGCTGAACTCGCCGCAGGCGCGGTTCCCGATCGACGTGCTCGGCGAGATCATCCGCGCGACCTCGCGGTCGCTGCCCGACGAGGGTCCCTACGATCTGCGCTTCTCGGATGAGCGCGGCACCGATTTCTCGATTCCCTTCACCGCCGAGATGCGTCAGCGGATGAAGGCGAGCAACCGCTGGCGCGGCCATAATTTCGCCGACGAGGACGGCTGCTACGTCCATTACCTACCGACTCACGGCCCCAATCTGTGGGAGCCCTATATGTCGGGCAAGAACCGGCCGACGCCGGTCGGGATCAGCGGCATCGTCTACCCGCAATGGGCAGTCGGATTCGAGAAGCCGTTCTCCGAGAAGCTCGGCGTCGAGTTTCGCGACGACCGCGTCGTTGCGATCCACGGTCATAGCGAGGAGGCGCAGATCCTGCGCGACTTCGCGATCGGCGGCGCGCTCGAGGAGCTCGGCTGCGGCCACAATCCGAAGGCGCCGCGATTCGACATTTACCCGGCCGGGCCGAACTCGCCGGGCGCGCTGCATTTCGGCGTCAACGGAATCAAGCCATCCGAGCATTTCCGCCGCGTCATGCCGAGTTGGGAGGAGCCGCACGTCCATCTCGACCTCGTCACCTTCGACAGTACGGTAACGGCGGGCAACCGGACGATCATCGAGGAGGGTTTTCTCAAGTCGCTGCGCGATCCGCAGGTCGTCGCCGGCGCCGAGCGCTACGGCGATCCGCTCGAGCTGCTCGAGGCCTTCCCGGTCTGACTCGACGTCGTCGGCTCCGATTTCCCGAGGATGTGCCGAAGCTTGGCGGCGAGCGCCTCGTAGGTGGAGGGCTTGACGATCAGCTCGACGTCGGGGTCGAGCCTGCCGTGGTGGACGACGGCGTTTCGCGCATAGCCGGTGGTGAAGAGGACCGGCAGGTCGGCGTAGTGCAGCCGCGCCTGATCGGCCAGATGGCGCCCGTCGAGCGCGCCGGGCAGGCCGAGATCGGTGAACAGCAACCGGATCTCGGAATGCGTCGCGAGGAGTCGCAACGCGCCCACCCCATCCTCGGCTTCAAGCACGCGATAACCGATCTCGCGCAGTACCTGGGCGGTATAGACGCGGACGTCGGCGTCGTCCTCGACGAGGAGGATGGTGGCGTCGGGCGCCACGGCAGCGGTTTCCTGCGGCGCCCGTGCCGGCGCATCCGACGCGGCATCGCCATCGACGCGCGGCAGGTAAAGCTTCACGGTCGTGCCGCGCCCGACCTCGCTGTAGAGCTTCACGTGGCCGCCGGATTGCTTGACGAAGCCGTAGACCTGCGACAGGCCGAGCCCGGTGCCCCGCCCGACCTCCTTGGTCGTGAAGAACGGCTCGAAGACCTTTTCCATGACCGCCTTCGCCATCCCCGTTCCAGTGTCGCTGACTGCGACCACCGCATATTGCCCGGGTCTGACGTCGTCGTGCTGCCTGGCGTAAGCCTCGCCGATCGTCGCGTTCGCGGTCTCGATCGTCAGCATGCCGCCGTCCGGCATGGCGTCGCGCGCATTGACCGCGAGATTGAGCAAGGCGCTCTCGAGCTGGTTTGCATCGGCTAGGATCCGCCACGTCTCGGCGGCCAGCACGGTCTCGATGACGATGCCGGCGCCGAAGGTGCGCTGCAGCAGATCGGACATGCCGGCGACGAGGGCGTTCGGGTCGAGCGGTTTCGGCTCGAGCGGCTGCCGGCGCGCGAAGGCTAGCAGGCGGTGCGTCAACGTCGCGCCGCGCTCGCCGTTACGCACCATCGCGGCGACCAGCCCCTGCAGCTCGCGGTCCTCGGCCGGCAGGCGGCGCCGCAAATTGTCGGCGTTGCCGAGGATGACGGTGAGGATGTTGTTGAAGTCGTGCGCGATGCCGCCGGTGAGCTGGCCCAGCGCTTCCATTTTCTGGAGCTGATTGATCTGCGCCTCGGCCTTCTCGCGGCCGCGCACCGCCTCTTCGCGTTGGCGGCGCACCCGTGCCAGCGCCTCATAGGCGCCGAACTGCCGAATCAGCGCCCAGACGAACAGGACGACGGCGGTGATGCAGGCGGCGCCGGCGAGGGCGACAGAAGCGGCCTGCCACCGCCAATCCGCCAGGATCTGGCTCACCGCCCGGCTGATCGACACGATGACCGGATAGCCTCGTACCGCCTTGATGGAAACCAGCCGCTCCGGCGAATCCGACGAGGCGGTGGTGAACGGCTTGCCATCGACCGGCGCCTGGCGCGCCTGGGGCAGCGGATATTGCTCGCCGACGTCCCGTATCGCCGGGTAGCGCGCCAGCAGCGTTCCGTCGCTGCGCCACAGGCGGATGGCGCTGCCGTCGGTGAGCCTGAGCGCCTCGTAGAGATCCTCGAAATAGGCGAGGTTGATCGCGCCGAGCACGAGGCCGATGAATTTTCCGTCCGGGCCGCTCACCCGCCGGGCCAGATAGATCGTCCACGTTCCGGTGCCGCGGTTCTCGACCGGAAAGCTGAGAAAGCTGCCGGCCCTGGGATCATCGCGCAGCGCGGCGAAATAGTCGCGATCGGCGACGTTGACTCCGGGAATCGGAAAGAACCGCGAGAAATTGATGAGGTGCCCGTCGGCGGCGATCAGCGACACGGCGTCGAGCTGCGGCACGCCCGTCGTCTTGGATTTCAAGAGCTCGTAGGTCGCGTGGTCGTTCTTGCGCTCGTAGGCAGCGGCGGTCGCGATCTGCTCCGCCTGAACCTGCTCGATCAGGCTTTCCAGGATGAGATCGACGCTCTGCAGCGCCCTGGCGGTCTGCTCGGCGAGAGAGATGTTGAGCGTCGTCAGCTCGCGCTCGGCGTCGCGGATATCCCAGCTGCGCACCGCGATCACCAGCAGAATCGTCGTCGCCAGGATGATCGCGACCGCCGCCGCGCCGCTGCCCAGGAGAAGCTGCGTCGGCCGGCTGTGGCGCAGCTGGTCGCGCCAGCCCGCCCGACGTCGCGGCCCCGCTTGCGCCGACGGTCCGGCGACCGGCTTATCGCGTTGGTCAGGCATTGCGCGACGTCATGACACCCTGGGTGATAGCACAGGACGGCGGAATGAGCACTGCGTTGGCGTCGCACCAGCCCCTTGCCGCATCCGGAAACATCTTCCATTACTAAGGAAAAGCCGCAGCAGGACGCTGACCGATGAACCGGCGCGCGGCTCGCCAACGCGATGGAGCAGCAGGATGCCGGATATCGTCGCGACGCACCGATTGACCGACGAGGGTGCGCGCAAGATGCTGGACGCGGCGACGCAAAAGGCGCGCGAGATCGGCAAGCCGGTCGTCATCGCGATCGTCGACGCCGGCGGTGCGCTCGTCGCCTTCCTGCGGATGGAAGGCTCGCGGTTCCTGACCTCGCGACCGACCATCAAGAAGGCCGTCACCGCCGCCTCGCACCGCTTGCCGACCGGCTTCCTGAAGCCCGAGGCCGAGCTGCGCATGGTGCTCGGCATGGACAACCGCCTGACCAATCTTCCGGGCGGGCTGCCGATCGTCGTCGGCGGCGAGGTCATCGGCGGCATCGGCATTGGCGGCGCGCCGCCGGACGAGGACATCGTGATCGCCGAGGCGGCGCTCGCCGCGCTCGATCGCTGACGTTCGGACACGGGAGAACGATGCCCATGACAGAGACGCGCAACGGAACCGCGCTCGTGCTGGGCGTCGGCCCCGGGCTCGGGGCGGCGCTGGTCCGCCGCTTTCGTGCCGCGGGCTATGCCGTCGCCGCGGCATCGCGCCAGCGCGACAAGGTCGCCGGAATATTCGGCGACGATTCTGGAGTCCGAGCCTATCAATGCGATGCCACCGACGGCGCCGCGGTGGCGGCGCTGGTCGAAGCGGTCGAGCGCGAGCTCGGGCCGCTCGCCGTCGCCATCGCCAACTCGGCCGGGTGGCGGGTCGACCCCTTCCTCGATTTGTCAGCAGCCGATTTCACCGAGATCTGGCGACAAGGCTGCCTCGGTGCCTTTCATCTCGGACAGGAGGCGGCGCGCCGCATGGTCCCGCGCGGCCGCGGCACCATCCTCTTCACGGGGTCGGCGGCGCAGATGCGCGCCGGCGTCGGCTTCGCGGCGCTCGCCGTCGCCAAGAGCGGGTTGCGCGCGCTCAGCCAGGCGATGGGTCGCGAGCTCGCGCCCAAGGGAATCCACGTCGCTCACATGGTGCTGGACGGGCCGATCGATTCGGAACGGACGCGGGTGCGCGTCGCCGATGCCGCACGGCTGCTCGATCCCGCCGGTCTCGCGGAAGCCTATTATTTCGTCCACTGCCAGAAACCCGCGGCATGGACGAACGAGATGGATCTCAGGACGGCGGCGGACTGGCCCTGACCGGAAGGTCAGGCCGTGTCGTCGGCGACCTCGTTGGCAAGCAGGGAGGAAAGCTGCGATCCGGCGGTGCCGCTCGCGCTGTGCAGCGTCGTCGTGAAATGGCGATTGAGCGAGGAGACGGCCTCGGAGGCGGTCTTGACGGCGCCGTCGCGGTTGTGGAAGAGCGTCGGATTGGCGCGTACCGCGCCGGGGACGATCTCATCGACGGTGAGCGTCGGATGGTCCTTCGCCGCCTTCAGGAGACGGGTGGCGCCGCTAGCCCCGAGCAGATAGGCCATGCGGACCTCGTTCTCATTCGGCGTGCGGCCGAGGGTGCGGCCGAGCGCGGCGCGGTTCTCGTCGAAGTAGCGGGCGGCAAGCGTGCCGGCGAGATCGCTGTTGTTGCGCAGCGCGAGGATCGCTGTGCGGTCGGCGGGATTGGCGACCGTCGGAACGCCGTCCTTGACCTTGATGTGCGCGGCGACGTCGCCCATGCCGAGCTCGGCGCCATGACGCTTTATGAGATCGAGCCACGTCCGCTCGGTGAATTGATAGGCGCCGGTCGCGCTCGATCGCTTGTTCTTGGCTTGCGGGTCGTGGTGGCTCTCGGACAGGCTGCTCGCCAGCAGAGAGCGGAAATCGGTCGAGGTGCCGGTGCTCGCGACCTTCGCCGACCGGACGGCCTCGGTCGGACCCGGCGTGCGCGCCGCTCCAGGGTCGACCACGTGATGATTGATCGGCTTGGTCATCTGATTGCCGTTATGACAAATGATCCTTAACAGATCGTCAAGGTCGAAGATTTCGACCTCAGGTCGGGCGATGGCGGCGATGCCGACGTTGCCGGCTGGCACGTCACTTTCGGTTGTCATCGCGGGACGATCTGCTAGGCTCCCCGCCCGGAGGTGTCGAAATGCCGATAGCCGCCAGACCAAAATCGTCCCTGGAAATCGCCGACGCGACCGTGCTTCTGGTCGACGACGACCCCGACGTGCGCGGCCTGCTGCAGGACTTCGTCGCGGCGGTGGTGTCGACGGTCTACGTCGCGGCGTCGGCGCGGGCGGCGCTGCTCCTGCTTAAGGAACGAGACGTCGATATTCTCCTGACCGACCTCATCCTGCCGGACATCGACGGTTTCAGCCTGGCGCGGCGCGCCCTGTTGCTGCGGCCGACGCTGCGCGTCCTTTATATCTCGGGTTACGCCGAGACGACGCGACAATCCGCGGCGCGACCGCGTGCCGCGAATTTTCTTGCCAAGCCCTGTCGTTTCAAGGACGTCGACCGCGCCCTGCGCACCCTCGTCGCGGCCTAGCGGCCCCGGCCGCGCGGGCGGCTGGCGAAGCGGAAATTTCGCGGTTTGATTGTTATCAAAAGGCCTCCTGCAATTTAACGCTTTTTTGACCGATCGCTACCTAACCTCCTGTCACGGCCGACGCAGATCGCGCTGGCTGCCTGAGCATTCTTCCCAGCTCACAACGAGGACGAGGAGGAGTAGTAGTCGCATGGAATGGACCCCAGAGAACGACGCGCAGCTCACCGAGCTCTTCAAAAAGCGTCTCGGCATTCGCTTTATCTCGAGCTGGACGCGCTGGCCGGCACCGGCGATCCGCCTGCGCCTCGTCGAGCTCGGTCTCGCCAGCCCGCTGTCGCGCCGCGGCGCCGCACTCGTCGCGCGCGCACCGCAGGCTGCGTCCGAGACAGCGCCGCTCCGGCAGGTGCGCGAGCTCGCCGAGCTCGAAGCGATGGATGACGACGACGAGGACGAGGGCGATCTGCGCGCGTCGCGCGGCTGCCCGCGCGGTCATCTCGTCTCGGAGGCGAAGATCGCCGCTCTCTACCGCACGGTCGGCCGCGATTACCGCTGAGCACCACGGCGCGCCGCTCGCCGGACGGGCAATCGCCCGCACCGGCGCGGCGAGCAGTGCCGCGTTACGGGACCAGATCTAGTCCGTTCCCGCGAGTCGGGCTCGGAACGTTCCATAAACGCCCGCTAGATCTTGCGTCGATCGAGCCTTCGAGCTTTTTGCCTCGCATGCCGGTGGCAATCTCGCAGCCCGCACGGCTATGTTACTTGACCTTCGTCCGCCGAGACCGCCAAGTCGCAGGATCGAAAATCCAACAGACGCGGGGATGGAACATGGCGCGCTCGGACGACTTCGCATTACTCATCGGGCGGCTGGCAATCGCGCTGCTCTTTCTGCCGTCGGGCTTCAACAAGCTGATCGGCTTTTCCGGCTTCGCGGCGATGCTCGCCGGCAAGGGGCTGCCGATTCCCGAGGCCTGGGCCGCCGCTGCGGTGCTCTGCGAGTTCGGCGGCTCGCTGCTCATCCTGATCGGCTTTCAGACTCGCTGGGCCGCTCTCGCGGTGGCCGTCTTCACCGTCATGGCGGCGCTAGTGTCGCATCGCTACTGGACGATGCCGGATCCCGCCGCTGCGGCAGCGAACCGCTTGCATTTCTATAAGGATATCGCAATTGCGGGCGGTCTGCTCTTTCTCCATGTCGCCGGTGCCGGGCGGTTCAGCCTCGACTTTCGGCAACGCTCCATCGTGCCGGCGACCGGCGGTGCAATCCGGTAAAAGCGCGCCGCCATGGAAAAGCGCCGCCGGCTGCGCTAAACCGATTGGCAACAAGTCCGGGAGGGCGCCATGTTACGGGTCGGGATCGTCGGGTTGGGTCTATGGGGCCAGCGTCTCGTCGCGTCCTGCGACGGCTCGAGGCTGCTCCGCTTCACCGCGGCGGTGACGCGGACGCCGGAGAAGGCCGCCGAATTCGCGCGTGCCCGCAACCTGCCGCTCAGCAGCGATTACGCTGCGCTGCTCGCCGACCCGGCGATCGACGCGGTGGTACTGGCAACGCCGCATTCGCAGCACGCCGAGCAGGTGATCGCGGCCGCTGCCGCCGGCAAGCACATCTTCGTCGAGAAGCCGTTCACCCTCGAGCGGGCGGGCGCCGAGGCGGCGGTCGCGGCGGCGCGCGCCGCCGGCGTCGTCCTCGCGCTGGGGCATAACCGGCGATTCCTGCCGGCGATCCGCGAGCTGAAGCGGCTGGTCGACGACGGCGTGCTCGGCGAGATCCTGCATGCCGAGGGCAATATCTCGGCCCCCGCCGGCTATCGCTTCCGGCCCGGCGGCTGGCGCGCCAGCGCGGCGGAGAGTCCAGCCGGCGGCATGACCGGGCTCGGCATCCACGTCGTCGACGCGCTGATCCATCTCGCCGGCGGTATCGCCGAGGTCACCGCGCAGAGCTTCCGCCGCGTCCTGACGATCGACATCGACGACACGACGGCGATGCTGTTCCGCTTCAAATCGGGTGCCAGCGGCGGCCTCGTCACCCTCGCGGCGACGGCGCCGATCTGGCGGCTGCAAATCTTCGGCAGCAAGGGCTGGGCCGAGATGCGCGGCGAGACGCGGCTCGAGGTCGACCTGCTCGACGGCAAGCCCTCGGCGACCGATTACCCGGCGACCGACAAGGAGCGCGCCGAGCTCGAGGCCTTCGCCGCTGCCGTCACAGGGGGCTCGCCCTATCCGATCTCGCCGGCCGAGGCGATCCACGGCGTCGCCGTGCTGGAGGCGATCGTCCGCTCGGCAAAATCCCGGGCGTCCGTCGCGGTTGCGTCATGAAGGCCGAACAGATCTTCGACATCGCCGGTCAGACGGCCTTCGTCACCGGCGCAGCGAGCGGCCTCGGCCTCGCCATGGCCGAGGTCATGGCGGCGAACGGCGCGCGGGTGACGCTGGCCGATGTCGACGCCGAGACGCTCGAAATCGAGGTGGCCCGGCTGCGGGAAGGCGGTTTCGCCGTCACCGGTGCCGTCGTCGACGTCGCCGATCGCGATCAGATCCACCGCGCGATCGACGCGGCGGCGGCGCGCGACGGCAGGCTCGACATCGTCTTCGCCAATGCCGGAATCAGCGCCGGGCCGGGCTTCAAGGAGATGGTCGGGCGGATCGAGAACGTCGCGCGCGACGCCTGGGACAAGGTGCTGCGGATCAACCTCACCGGGGTCTTCACGACGATCCAGGCGGCGGCGCGCCACATGAAGGCGCAGGGCAGCGGCCGGATCATCGTGACCTCGTCGATCGCCGGGCTGCGCGGCGACCCGCCGGTCGGCTATGCCTACGCCGCGACCAAGGCGGCGGTCGCCAACCTCGTGCGCCAAGCAGCGCTCGAGCTCGCGCCGTTCAACGTCCTGGTCAACGGCATCGCGCCGGGGCCGTTTCTCACCAATATCGCTGGCGGCAGGCTGCGCCGCGAGCCCGAGCGCCACGCCGAATTCGCCGCGCGCGTGCCGCTCAGGCGCCTCGCCCAGCCCGACGAGATCAAGGGCCTGGCGCTGCTCCTCGCGTCGCCGGCCGCCAGCTTCATCACCGGCGCGGTGATCCCGATCGACGGCGGCTCGACCGCCGGCTAGGCGCGCGACGGCGGCTGCGTCACGGTGCCGCCGAATTGGGCGGCGAAGGAATTGGCTTCGTCGTCGCGTTCGAAGGTAACGCGCACGAGGCGATCGAGGCCGGCAATGTCGTAGAAGAAAGCCGCCGGCCGGCAGCCGCTCCGGCTCAGCCAGCGACGCATCGTCGTGAGGGCTTCGGGAAGCCGCGCGGCGCCCCGCAGCCTGATTTCGACCTGCCACATCCGGTCATTTTATGACGCGCTCCGATTGCCCGCATTAATCCAGGTTTCGCCGTCGGTTGAGTCCAGCTCCGGCGATAATTTAGAATCATTCCAATTTTCTGCTTGCGAACTCGTCGCAAACACATTACATCAGGGATCGCGAATTGGAATTAATCCAAACCATATAGAGGTACGACATGCTGACCGTTGGCGACAAGCTTCCCGCCTTTTCCCTGACCGCCGTTGAGGGCACTGACCCGAAAACCGCCTTTGCACCGGTGACGAACGAGACCTATGCCGGCAAATGGCTAGTGATCTTCGCCTGGCCAAAGGATTTCACCTTCGTCTGCCCGACCGAGATCGTCGGCTTCAACGAGATCGAGAGCGAGTTCGCCGACCGCGACGCGCAGCTCCTCGGGCTGTCGATCGACAGCGAATTCGTCCACGTCGCCTGGCGGCAGAGCCGCGAGGATCTCGGTAAGGTGACGTTCCCCTGGCTCGCCGACATCAAGCGTGAGCTGAGCCAAGCGCTCGGCATCCTCCACAAGGAAGAGGGCGTCGCGCTGCGCGCTACCTTCATCGTCGATCCCGAGGGCATCATCCGCTACGTCGGCGTCAACGATCTCTCGGTCGGGCGCAATCCGAAGGAGGTGCTGCGCACCCTCGACGCGCTGCAGACCGACGAGCTCTGCCCGTGCAACTGGCAGAACGGCCAGGAGACGCTGCAGGCCGCGTAATCCGTAACCGAGCGGCCGGGGAATTCCCGGCCGCTCGGTCAAACCTTTCACCGGGGATAAAAGATATGTCCGTCGAATCGATCCGCGCCGCGTTGCCCGACTACGCGCGCGACCTCAAGCTGAACCTGTCGTCGGTGCTGACGCCGGGCAGCCTCAACGAGCAGCAGGTCTGGGGCACCGCGCTCGCCTCGGCGGTCGCGTCGCGCAACAAGACGCTGCTGGAGGCGATCGCGGCCGAGGCGCAAGCCAAGCTCGCGCCGGCGGTCTTCAACGCGGCGAAAGCGGCCGCCGCGATCATGGGGATGAACAACATCTATTACCGCTTCACCCATCTCGTCGGCGCCGCGGATTACCGCTCCATGCCGGCGCGGCTGCGGATGAACGTCATCGGCAATCCGGGCGTCGACAAGCTCGATTTCGAGCTGTGGAGTCTCGCGGTCTCGGCGATCAACGGCTGCGGCATGTGCCTCGAGGCGCATGACCGCGAGGTCATCGCCAAGGGCGCGACCCGCGAGATGGTGCAGGACGCTGTCCGCATCGCCAGCGTCGTCCACGCCGTCGCCGTCACCCTCGACGCCGAAGATGCGGCGGCGCCGGTCGCCGTTGCCGCCTGACGCACCTTGCAGCGACCGCCGCGCCTCGAGCGCGGCGGCTTGACCTTACAACGGCCGCCGCGCCTTGAGGGCGGCGGCCAGCGTGCCTTCGTCAAGATAATCGAGCTCGCCGCCGACCGGCACGCCATGCGCCAGCCGCGTCACCGCGGCGCCGCTCGGCGCCAGCCGGTCGATCAGGTAATGCGCCGTCGTCTGGCCCTCGACCGTGGCGTTGAGCGCGATGATGACCTCGCCGCCGCGCGGCGCCCGGCGCAGCAGCCCGGGGACGTCGAGATCCTCCGGGCCGATCCCGTCCAATGCCGAGAGCGTGCCGCCGAGCACGTGGTAGCGGCCGGCGAAGGCGCCCGTGCGCTCGATCGCCCAGAGATCGGCGACGTCCTCGACGACGCAGAGCATTTGCGGATCGCGCTTCGGGTCGCGGCAGATCGCGCAGGGGTCGCTCTCGTCGAGATTGCCGCAGGTCGAGCAGGGATGCACCCGCTGCGCCGCGGCGGCAAGGGCCGCCGCAAGCGGCAGCAGCAAGGTCTCGCGCCTTTTCAAGAGCTGTAGGGCGGCGCGCCGTCCCGAGCGCGGGCCGAGGCCGGGCAGCTTCGAGAGGAGTTGGACGAGGCGCTCGATCTCGGTCATGCAGGAGAATTGAGGGCGTGCGCTGGAATATTCCTCCCCCCTTGAGGGGGAGGATGGCCGAGGCCAAAGGCCTCGGTCAGGTGGGGGGACGGCGCGGAGCGCGCCAAAAACCATGGAGGCAACGTGTCGATCGAGACATCCCCGGCGGGCAGCGTCCCCCCACCCGTCAACGCTGACGCGTTGCCGACCTCCCCCTCAAGGGGGGAGGGGGAGGCAAACGTCCGGCGTGCCGGGTTCTCTTGCATCGCAACCAAATACTAAAATGGCAGCTTCATCCCCGGCGGCAGTTGCAGCCCGCCGGTCAGTTTCGCCATCTCGCCGGCGACATGCGCCTCGACGCGCGTCTTGGCGTCGTTGAAGGCGGCGACGATGAGGTCCTCCAGGACCTCGACCTCGGCGGGGTCGACCAGCGATTTGTCGATCTTGACCTTCTTGAGATCGCCCTTGCCGCCGACCGTCACCTGCACCAGGCCGCCGCCCGCCGCGCCCGCCATCTCGACCGTCTCGAGCTGCGCCTGCATTTCGGCCATCTTGGCCTGCATCTGCTGCGCCTGCTTCATCATGTTGCCGAGGTTCTTCATGCCGATTCCTCTCCGTCGCTGAGCTCGTCTGATTCGGGCGCCGCCGCGGCGGGATCGCCGGCGGGGTCGAGCGGCGCCAGCTCGCGCACCGCCTCGATCACCGCGCCGGGAAAGGTCTCCAGCACGGCGCGCACCATCGGATGCTCGGCGGCCTGCTCGCGCAGGTCGCGCACCCGCCGTTCCTCCTGCTCGGCGAGCGTCGGCTCGCCGGCCTCGCTCGAGACGCTGACGACCCAGCGCTGCCCGGTCCATTCGCCGAGCAGCTGGCCCAGGCGGTTCGGCAGGTCGCGCGGCGCGCCGGCGGCGAGGCGCAGCTCGATGCGGCCGATCTCGAAGCGGACGAGATGGCAATGCGCGATGAGATGAGAGCGCAGCATCGCCTCGCGGTTCTTCTCGAACAGCTCGACGATGTCGCGGAAATTCTGCGGCGCCGGCAGCTGCGACTCGACTTCGGCCGGGGCGGCGTCGGGCTGCGCCGCCAGCGCCAGCCGTGCGCCGGATGGCGCCGGGCCATCGCCGGCGACCGAGCGCGTCGCCGTCGCGGTCACGCCGTTGCCTGGTCCTGCCGGCGCGGCCGTCCGCGAGCTGGAGCCGCCGGAATCGCGCTGCTCGGCGAGGATTCGGATCACCTCTGAGGGCGGCGGCAGATCGGCGACATAGGCGAGACGCACCAGCACCATCTCTGCGGCTTGCAGCGGCGACGGCGCGGTCTGGACCTCGCCGAGGCCCTTGAGCAGCATCTGCCAGGTGCGGGCGAGCGCCGGCATCGAGAGTTTCTGCGCCAGCGGCAGCGCCCGCGCGCGGTCGCCCTCGACAACCGGGTCGCCCTCGCCGGCGGTCGGCACCAGCTTGAGCCGGGTCAGGAAATGCGCCAGCTCCAGCAAATCCTGCAGGACCATCACCGGGTCGGCGCCGCCGGCGTAGAGATTGCCCATGATTTCGAGCGCGGATTTCGCGTCGCCGCCGAGCACCGCCTCGATCAGGTCGAAGAGCAGGCTCCGGTCGGCGATGCCGAGCATGTCGCGCACCGCCTGCTCGGCGATGGCGCCGTTGCCCAGCGCGATCGCCTGGTCGAGCAGCGACAGACCGTCGCGCACCGAGCCGTCCGCCGCCCGCGCGATCAGCGCGATCGCCGCCGGCTCCGCCGTCAACCCCTCGGATTCGACGAGCTTGGCATAGAATTCGCCGAGCTGGTCGACCGGAACGCGGCGCAGCGAGAAACGCTGGCAGCGCGACAGCACCGTCACCGGCACCTTGTTGATCTCGGTCGTCGCGAAGATGAACTTGACGTCGGGTGGCGGCTCCTCGAGCGTCTTCAACAGCGCGTTGAAGGCGTTCTTCGAGAGCATGTGGACTTCGTCGATGATGTAGATCTTGAAGCGTGCCGAGACCGGCCGATAGTGGACGCTCTCGGTCAGCTCGCGGATGTCGTCGACGCCGGTGCGCGAGGCGGCGTCCATCTCCATGACGTCGACGTGGCGGTCCTCGCCGATCGAGCGGCAATGCTCACAGACCCCGCAGGGCGCGATCGTCGGACCGCCGGTGCCGTCGGGGCCGATGCAGTTGAGCGCCCGCGCCAGGATGCGGGCGGTGGTCGTCTTGCCGACACCGCGCACGCCCGTCAGGATGAAGGAATGCGCGATCCGTCCCGTCGCGATCGCGTTCGACAGGGTGCGCACCAGCGCCTCCTGGCCGATCATCTCCGAGAAGGTGGTCGGTCGGTACTTGCGTGCGAGGACGCGATAGGGGAGCGCTGCTTCGGCCATCGATCCGCTGGAAGGAGGTGGGAGGCTGGACGAACGACCCAGACCGAAACTCGTTACGGCTGCTTCCTTCCGGACCTGACCGGGTTGGCGAGAGACCTGTCCGCCGCCAACCTCCCGAGGGGAGTATATCAGGATTGGGTGGCGGAGAGGCAAGGGCGAAGGCTGACGCCTGGAGTCACGACAGGAACCAGGCGCCGAGCAGCAGCGTCACCACCGTAACCGGCGCGCCGAGCCGGAAATAGGTCCAGAAGCCGATCGTGACATGCGCGGCGCGGGCGCGCTCGACGACGATGAGATTGGCGACCGAGCCGAGAATCGTGAAATTGCCGGCGAGGGTCGAGGCCATCGCCAGGGTCAGCCAGGCGGTGCGCTGGTCGGCGAGCGGCTGGATGAAGGGCTTGAGGACGAGGACCGCCGGAACGTTGCTGACGAGGTTCGAGAGGATCGCGGCGACCGTCGTCAGCACCGGCACGCTCGAGAGCTTGAGCGCGCCGGCCGCTGCCAGGACCTCCGTGGTGAAGACCGTCTTCTCCAGCCCGGCGACGACGATGAAGAGCCCGGCGAAGAGCAGGAGCAGGGACCAGTCGATCTCGGCATAGATCCGCTTTGGTTTCAGCCGCCGGGTCAGGAGGAGCAGCGAACCGGCGACGATGGCGACCTTCGCCGGCGGCGCGACGAGGAAGAAGGCGATCACCATCGCGGCGGTGACGGCCACCGATTTCCGCACGAGCGGCGCGTTATAGCGCACCACCGGCAGCGTGACGGCGCCGCTGCCGCCGCCGCGAAACTCCTTGGCATAGGCGAGCGCGATCGCGACGAAGACGATCACCAGCCCGGCCAACGCGACCGGCGCCAGCGCGGCGAGGAAGCTGCCGTAGGGGATCGCCGAGAAGCTGCCGATCATCATGTTCTGCGGATTGCCGGTGATCGTCGCCGTGCTGCCGATGTTGGAGGCCATGGCGACGGCGAGGAGATAGGGGACCGGGTTGCGCCGCAGCGTCTTGACGAGTTCGAGCACCAGCGGCGTCAGCACGAGGCAGATCGTGTCGTTGACCAGGAAGGCCGAGAAGAATCCCGAGACCAGGATCGTCGCGCCGAGCAGCGCCAGCTTGTTGCCGGCGCGCTTCGCGACGGCGGCGCCGACCAGCGCGAAGAAGCCGGAGAGCCGCAGGTTGGCGACGACGATCATCATGCCGAGCAGCAGCACGATCGTGTCGAAGTCGATCGCGCGATAGGCTTCCTCGATGCTGAGGACGTTCGTCGCGACCATCAGGCTGGCGCCGATCAGCGCCGCCCCGGCGCGGTCGAGCCGCAGGCCCGGCAGCCGGCCGAGCGCGATCACGACGTAGGTCGCCAGGAAGATGACGATCGCCGCCCATGCGGTGGCGCCGTGCGGCATCAGCCGGAAGCCTTCTCTCGCGGCGGCATGACAATCACCTTCTTTTTCCGTCATTGCGAGCCATAGGCGAAGCGATCGAGTGCGGCCGCAGCAGGCTAGGACCCGGAATGGATGAAGCGCGACACAAGTGGTATTTCGGCGTTTGAGCCGATCGGCGGCACTTGCGTCGGTCCACTTCAGTTGGCCATCGTTGACAGCCACGCGAAAAGGGGCGTTCACTTAACGGGCCGGAACAATCGACGTCAATGGGCCTCCTCGCCCGATAGTCTTCACATCGAGATGCTGTGAGGCCAATGGGAGGTGACAATGACGAAGTCCATGTTCGCACTGTTACTGCTGGCTTTCGCTGCCGATTTTTTGGTTCAATTCCCGGCACGAGTTGTCGCGGGACCTGCTGAAGATGTGCAGGCCGCGATGCAACTTCTCAAGTCAAAGGCCGCTGCGCTAGGGGCGCCCGGTGTCAAGGGGGAGGAGGCGGTCGCTGACAAGAATGCCCCCGCCTTGTATTTTGGTGAAACCAAGATGAACAACAACTTTGCGTTGGTCGACGAGGTCCAGAAGGAAATGAAGGGAACGGCCACGATCTTTGTTAAGAGCGGCGACGAGTTCGTCCGCGTGGCAACGAACGTCAAGAAGGACGACGGCTCGCGCGCGATTGGCACCATTCTCGATCCCAAGGGAAACGCCTTCGCGGCCATTGCGAAGGGCGAGAGCTATTTCGGAGACGCCAACATCTTGGGCAAGCCGTACGTCACCGGCTATGAACCGATCCGCGATGCAAGCAACAACGTCATCGGGGTCTATTACGTCGGCTATTTGAAGAACTAGTGGTTCCGACCTGCGATGCAGGCCGGGACGAAGGCTTGCTTGCTTCGTCGCTGCGCGTCTCGCAATGACGCAGCCTAGAAGCGCATATCGCTGCGCCCGCGCTTGCTCCCGTAGGGTGCGCTGTGCCAGTGTCGCGGCATGTGGCTGCGTAATTTTTTCGCGTTTTCCGAAGTCGATCGGGTCGGGCATTTGCGCCGCGATGCCGCCTGGCTCGGCGAGCGGATCGTTCATCCGACGTCGCGCTTCGTGCCGGTGTGGCGCGACCGCAATCTCTTCCATGCCGGTGCAGAGCCGCCGCGCGCCGCGCTGCTGCCGGCGCACGAGGTGCCGCGCGACGCCGGCGAGACGATCCTGCTCGGCAGCGACGATGCCGGGGCGTATTTCGCGATCGATCTTTCAGCTTACGACGATCCGATGGCGGTGCTCGGACGCCCGGACGATCTCGAGTTCGCCGATCTCCGCGGCATCGGTCCGCAGCTCGACCGCGGGCACGCCTCGCTCCTGGCCTTCGCGCGCGGCATGGTGTGGTGGCATTCGCGCCATCTCTTCTGCGGCGTCTGCGGCAGCCCGACGGTCAGCGCCGATGCCGGCCACGTGCGACGGTGCACCAATGCCGACTGCGGCATCAGCCATTTTCCGCGCACCGATCCCGCCGTTATCATGCTGGTCACCGACGGCGACCGGGCGCTCCTCGGCCGGCAGGCGGCCTGGCCCCAGGGCCAGCACTCGACTCTCGCCGGCTTCGTCGAGCCCGGCGAAAGCCTGGAGGACGCCGTCGCCCGCGAAGTCCGCGAGGAGACCGGCGTCGTCGTCGGCGAGGTGAAGTACCATTCCTCGCAGCCCTGGCCGTTCCCGTGCTCGGTGATGCTGGGGTTCACCGCGACCGCGAAGACGACGGAGATCATCGTCGACAAGACCGAGCTCGACGATGCGCGCTGGTTCGAGCGCGACTACATCCTCAATCATTCCGACGATGCGGAGTTCCGCCTGCCGCGTCCGATTTCGATCGCCCGCCGCCTGATCGAGGATTGGCTCGGACGCTCGTAGCGCCCCGGGACCGCGCCCTGAACCGAACGTCCGAGCATCGCCACGAACGGCGCGGTGAAATCGTATGATGACGAGCGAGGAGGCAAGCCGGAACGGGCCGCGGTCATGGACGCGGCGGCGCGTGATCGCCCGCGGCGCCGCGATCACCGCAGCACTCGCACTGCCGGGAATGCTCGGCGCCTGCGCCAGCCTGAGACCGGCCCCGCCGAAGAGCCGCGATCCCGGCGACGACGTCGCCCTGCTCGACAATCTCATCGGCCTGCACGACGAGGCGGTCGCCGCCTATGAATTCGCCCGCGGCGGCGGCGCCCTCGCGGGCGCAGAGCTCGCCCAGGCGAACGCGTTCGAGGAAGACCATCGCAAGCATGCGGCTGCGCTCCGGCGCTTCGCCG
>JAQGID010000035.1 GCA_028291405.1 Rhodospirillales bacterium
GCGCTGTGGAAGAGCAGCGTCGTGAGCATTCCGCCTTCGGTCGTCTTTGTCGCGAGCAACTTCGCCGATTCGCCGGTGATGAACCCGGCCTTCTCGGCGGTGTAGAGCGCCAGCTTCGAGAACAGCATCTTGGCGTCAGCAGCGAGTTCGCTCGTCACGAAGCTGCTCGCCGTCGAGAGCATCACCTGGGCGAGCGTTTGCCGCCCGCTGAGCATCCCGCGCGTCATCGTGTCGAAAGCGGAGGACACCGGCTGAAACGACTTGCTCCAGGCCTGCGCGTCGGTGTTGTTTTTCGCGGCCTGGGCGGTGGCGCGCTGGTCATCGATCCGCGAGAGATCGTCGGAGAGCTTCTGCTCGATCGCCTTCCGCCGGTCGGCGGCTGCCTGATACGCTGGGGTTTGCTTGTCGAGCAGCGCGATCTGGCGATCGGCGAGCTCCAACTCCATCGCATAGACGGTGTTCGCGGTATCGATCTCGGCATGCGCGCGATCGTCCGCAGACAATTTGCCCTGCTTGACGAGCTGGTCGTTGTGCTTCTGGTCGGCGGAAAGTCGGCGATCGAGATCCTTGATCTGGTCGTCGATTTCCTTGATCGAGATGTTGCGGCGCGCGTCCGATTCCTCGCGCTTCGCCGCGGTCATCGCCTTTTCAGCCTGGATCGCCTGGGTGGATCCGGCGCCGTAATGGCTGGTCGCGAAGGTCACCTCCGCCTGTGCGGCGGCGACGCGCTCAGCGCTGCCGGCCCGCGCCGCCGATGTTGCGGCCTCGAGGGCTCGCATATGCTCGGTCGCTTCGAGCTTGTGGAGCGCGGTCGTCGTCCGGTCGGCGCTCGCCTGGATCTCGACGTACTGTGCTGAGCCCTGCCGGACCTGACCGAGATATGAGGTCCAGATCGCCTGCGAGCGGGCCAGCATCCCCTCCTCACTGCCGCTCCAGTTCGCCTGCATCGAGGCGATCTCGGCCTTTGCCCGCGCCATCACGGGGCCAAGCTGGAGCGTGTCGAGCTTGCGCTGCGCCTCGTCGATCGCCCCAGCCATTTTGCCGCGGATCGCCGGATCGGCCTCGTCGCCGAGGGCTTTCAGCCCAGCATTCAGGGTGCCGATCTTGGCCCTCAGGTCTTCCGCGTCACGGGCCGCCGGGTTGAGCGCGTTGGAGAGCTTCAGCGCCGACGCAACTTGGTCATCGCCGATCGTGACTGCCGGCCCGGTCTCCAGCTTGGGAACCCGCGGCACCTGCACCATACCACCCTCGGCACCCCCGGCGGACGCCATCGCAAGCGCGGTGAATTGCTCGACCAGACCCTTGACGTGTGCCGCGGCGGGTTCGAACCGAGCTGATAACGCCTGGACGAGCACGTCCTGCGCCTGGATGACGTCGTTCGCTGCCTTGGCTTGATCCAGCGCCTCGCGCTGAGCCGGCGTGAAGACGAGCCCCCAGCGTTCACCAAGCCGCTCGACGCCAGCAGCGCCGGTCATCGCTGCGGCTGCGATCTGCTCCGACGTCTTGCCCACATCGACGTTGCCGCGGGATGCCGCTGAAGCCAGGACGGCATAGCGCTCCATTGCGGCGCGCGCTTCATCGGTAGCGATGGGAATGCCCTCGATCGCATCCGCGACCGTCATCGCATCCTTGCGAGATGTGCCAAGGCTGCCGCGCATGGCGTCGATCCGAGACTTCGCGGCGTCGAAGTCCTGGCCGCGGCCGAGCACGAGGAGCGTGCCCTGGAGCTTGTTGACCTCCTCGTAAGCCGAATAGGCGTAGCGACCGAGTTCATAGATCCCGATGCCGACCGCCGCGACGGCGGCGACCAGGCCGAGACTGACCGAGTGCAGCCCGCCCATCCGCTCAGCAAGCACCATGAGCGAACCGGGAATACGGCTGAAATTGCCGCTCATCGCCTCGTGACCGAGAACGATAAACTCGCGGGTGGCACCGGCGGTCGCGAACTTCAGGTTATCGTTCGCGCTCGCCCCATCGTGCGCCGCGGACGACGCCTCCGCAAGGGCGCTCTTCATGCTGGTGACTTCGGCACGGGCCGAAGCTAGGGCCTGCGCCGCCTCGACGAAGCGGCCTTTCAGGCTATCAGAAGCCGTTGTTCCAGCGTTCAACATCTCCTTCGAAAGCGCGGAGACGGCGGAGGTCGTGTCCTTGAGGTTCTGTTGCGCGAGGGAAAGTCCGGCCGTCAGCTGCCCAACATTCGCGCTGATTTCGACGGCGATATTGCTGGACATGCCTTAGATCATCCTCAGGTCACGCCGTCTATTTTGCCGCCGGTCGCCTTGAACCATTCGGCGAACTCTTCCGGCCCCATAGCCCCGTCGGCAATCTCTTCCTCGGCGGTCTTGGGCGGCTTCCAGGTGGTCATTGCACCGGTGAGGATTGCCAGCATTTCGTGAGCCGGCGGGCTCTTGCGCCAGTAGTCGAAGAGTTCTCCGACCTGCGGGAACGTCATGGCGTCGATTTGGGCCGTGTCGTAGCCGCATCCCGTCCGGAGACGGGAATACAGCCAGCCCCAATCTAAGCCGCCGACGTCCCCGCCTCGGCTTCCCCCTTGGGCGCGACCACCAGCCCGGAATGCTCGAGGATCGCGCGATTTGCCGCATTCAGTTCTGCGAGGGTGATCTCGCTCTCGAAGATCGCCTCGGCCGTCATGTCGGGATTGCCTCGTGAGAGCGCCGCGGCGACATTCGCGACCATCCGGTCGTAAGCGTCGCCCTCTGCCTTCGCCGGATCCTCGGAATAGGGCGTCCGCAGCCCGATACCGAGAGTGCGCAGCTGGCCGAGCGTGAGGGGGCGGATTTCGTAGTCCGTCCCAGCCAGCGTGATCTTGATCGAATCGGCCATGTCTTACGACACCTCGGAGAAGGACAGCTCGACAACATTCCCGGCGGCGTTGGCGAAATATTCGAAGTCCAGCTCCGGAATCATGTAGTCGGAGAGCTTGAACTGCTGCGTGAACTTGGACGAGATCGCCTGGAAGACCCGGATATAATAGGTCAGTCCCTTGTGGCTCGTCGCATAGTCCAGCTGGAACGTCGGCGTCGTGCCGATTGGCTGGTTGCCGACGATGAGCTTCTGCCCGCCCGTCGCCGTGTAGGCGTAGGTGATCAGAACCGCGGCGCTGGCGTCGGCGGCGGCGAAGGTGTAGACGCCCGCAGCGACGCTGTACTGACCGACCGTCGGCCCGCTCGCGACCTTCGTGAACGGCAGCCCCGTCGCGGAATAGATGACGCCGAGATCGGCGTCGTAATTGGCGCTGTGCGTGACCGTGACGGTATAGGTCGTCATCGCCGGAACGGTGCCGGGCTCGGCGATTGCCATCAGCAGGCTGCCTGTCGTGAAGGTCTGCCCGAAGAATGCCGCGTTGATGGCGAGGCCGGAGACCAGCGCCGCCTTGATCTTGCCGCTCGTCTTCGCCTCACCGCGGGCGCTGTCGAGCGGATACTGGTTCTGCCCGAAAAGCTGCTTGGTGTTGTAGCTGGCGTCGATGCTGAATTCCTGGGCAAATCCGATATTGATCGGCGTGCCGTTGGCGATGTCCGTACGGGTCAGGTAGACCGCGCCGGGGCCGAAGACTGCGAGTGCCATGTCAAAGCTCCTTGGAGAAAATGGCGCTTTGTGGCGCCGCGGCGGATGGGGTCAGGCGGAAAGACGGCGCTTCAGTTCGCGCGTCGCGGTGTGGGCAAGGTCGTAATCGGTGCGGCTGCGCAGCAGCGGGGCGAGCTGTTCGGCGAACCACAGGTCGACGGTGCGGTCGCTCGGCGAGCGCGCGTCTTCCGGCTCCGGCGCCATGCCGGATTCCATCTCGTCCTCGCTCATGGCGTGTCCTTTTCGGCGTATTCGATGATCAGGGTGCGGGTCGCGAAGTCATCCCGGTCTACCGTCGCTATGGACGTTGCGGCGCAGAGCGCTACCGTTCCCCCGTCGATCCGATCGGCGAGGTCGCGCAGGGTCGTGACCAAAGACTGCTTGCGCCGCTCATCGGCGTCGGTTTCGACACCCGCGCCGAACCGGAACCCGCTCCCCATTCGCTTGGCGAGTTGGTAGACGTCCAGCGTCTCGGTTCTCATGGCAGACCCCTCAGGAGATGATTTCGACGTCGGATTCGGTCTCGATCCAGCAGCGCGCGCCCAAACCGAAGGGCCGCTCCGGCGCGTAGGTGACTTCTGACGGCCCAGCAATCCGGACCCGGTTCGCGTAGGTGCGCTTGCCGCCGCGCTCGATGATGATCGGTGTTTCGGCGACCGTTCCCGTCTCCGTCGCCTTAGCGATGCGCGCGGCGTCCACATAGATGCGGCTGGTCACGGAACGAGGATTCTGACCGGGAGAACCGCCTTGGCCTGACCATCAATGTCGCCAGGATCGAGGGCGCTTTTGCCCTCCAGCCAGCAGTGTTGCACGAGGCCACCGAGCGTCTGCCGTCCGGGCGTCGCGAACGATGGGGCTAGGGCCACCTCTATCGCGTCGACGAGGTTGTTCAGCGCCGTCCCCGGCACGTCGTCAGGCCCGACCTTCGCGTAAATCCAGATCTCCGCCTCGATGACGCGAGCCACGTTCTGTGTGCCCGACATCTCGTAGAGATCTCCAGGGGAGTTACGTACGAAGCAGGCTGGCTGATTGGGCGTCTTGTTCCACAACGCAAGGCGCCGGCCCGTCGTTTTGAAGTCCGAGACCGAGAAACAGAGCGCAGCGAGCGCATCCATGATTTGCTCGCGGGTGACGGTCACGCCGCCTGCCCTGCCGCCTGCTCGACCGCAAAGCGCATCTCGTCGACGGCCTCATCACTGATCTCGGCAAGTGGCCCGCGAAGAAACCGCATCGCGGTCAGGTTCGTCGTCCGCTGATATTTCGACGCTACCGCCGCAAACGGCGCCGTCAGCATGTCCGGGATCTTCGATTTGCTCTGACGCGCCCGCGCCTGGGGGCTGGTCTCGTTGACGCTGATTGTCGTGTGGCTGCCATACTCGAGGGCAGCGCCCTTGGCGAAATCGGCGGAAACGGTGACCACACCCGCTATGCGCTTCGGGCTGTCATAGACCGTGCTCTTGGTCGTGCTGCGCAGCCGTCCCGTCTTCACCGGCTCAGCCGCAAGGACCATCGCCTCAAGTCGGGATGTCAGGCTCGTGATCCGCTCGAGCAGCCGATCGTGCGCCGCCTGCGGGAAGTTGGTGAACTGCATCGAGACCTTGCGGTCTCCGACGATGAT
>JAQGID010000040.1 GCA_028291405.1 Rhodospirillales bacterium
TCCCGCATCTCATGCTGCGCTACCGCGCCGCCGAGCTGGCGGCCGGCAAGGCGCCCAAGCTCGCCGGCGAGCTCGTCAAGACCGACCGCAACGGCAAGCTCGGCGGGATGGTGGCGCCGCTCGCCAATTGGGCGACGGACACGAAGAACACGCTGACCCGGCCGGTAATGGAGGCGGTCGTCGGCATCGACCGCAAGGCCGCGCTGCCGAAATTCCACGGCCGCACCTTCACCATGCGGGCGCGCACCGCGCTGCCGGTCAATCGCGAGGCGCCGGCGTTCGGCCGCAAGGCGGTGCTCTATGCCACTTGCTTCGTCAACTATCACAATCCGCAGATCGGCGAGGCGGCCCGCGCCGTGCTGGCGCGCAACGGCGTCGAGACCGAGGTGGTCTATCCCAGCTGCTGCGGCATGCCGCAGCTCGAGCGCGGCGACCTTGCCGCCGTCGCGGCCAATGCCAGGAAGGTCTCGGCCGAGCTCGCGCCCTGGATCGACCGCGGCTATGACGTCGTCGCGCTGATCCCCTCCTGCGCCCTGATGCTCAAGTTCGAATGGCCGCTGATCCTGCCGGGCGACGCGGCGGTCGCGCGCCTGTCGCGCGCGACGTTCGACGTCAGCCAATACGTCGTCGACATCGCCAAGACCGAGGGGCTGGCGAGCGGGCTCTCGCCGCTGCCCGGCGGCGTCACGCTGCACATCGCCTGCCACGCCAGGGCGCAGAACATGGGGCAGAAGGCGGCCGAGATGCTGCGGCTGATCCCCGACAGCGCGATCTCGGTGATCGAGCGCTGCTCCGGCCACGGCGGCTCGTGGGGCGTCGGCAAGGGCAATTTCGACGTCGCCCTCAAGATCGGCAAGCCCGTCGTGCGCCAGGCGCTCAAGGACGGCAACCATATCGTCGCATCGGAATGCCCGCTCGCCGGCGAGCACATCATCCAGGGCATGGAGATGCTCGAGGGCGCGAAGCCGCCGGCCGATCACGCGAGCCATCCGATCGAGATCTTCGCCCGGGCCTACGGCATCGTCGCACCCAGCTAGGAGACATCAATCATGGCTGCGAAACGATCGATCACCCGCGCCGACATCATGGATCTCGGCGAATACGTCAAGGAGCGCGGCGACCGCCGCCGCCGGATGGCGGAGCTGAAGCGCCGCCGCCGCGTCGAGGTCGGGCCCTTCGCCACCTTCTACTTCGAGAGCTACGACACGATGTGGCATCAGGTGCACGAGATGCTCACCATCGAGAAGGGCGGCGAGGCGCAGATCGCCGACGAGCTCGAGGCCTACAATCCGCTCATTCCCAAAGGCGACGAGCTCGTCGCGACGGTGATGTTCGAGATCGACGACGAGCGCCGCCGCCCGCTCGAGCTGGCGAAGCTCGGCGGCATCGAGGACAACATCTTCATCCGCATCGACGACGATCTGATCCGCGGCCGGCCCGAGGGCGACCGCGAGAACACGCGCGAGGAGGACAACAAGGCCTCATCCGTCCAGTTCGCGCATTTCCATCTCGCGCCGGAGCAGATCGCCCGCTTCCGCCAGCCGGGGGCGCAGGTCATGCTCGGCTTCGACCATCCGAACTACGGCCATATCGCGGTGCTGCCCGAGGACGTGCGGGCGGCGCTCAGCGACGACTTCGCCTGAGGCTACTGCACGACCTCGTGGGGATAGACGCCCCAGATCTCCTCGCGCTTCAGCCAGCCGGCGACGCCGGTGGCCTCGATCCGGCACCAGCCGGGATTGCATTCGAGCAGCTTGGCGATGACGCCGGCCTCGGCGCGGGCGACGATTGCGCCATCGCCCGCTGGCTTGTCCCGCAGCGAGCGCACCTGGTCGCGGACGATCACGGTCCGGCGCCCCGTCACCATGCGCTCCTGGACCCAGCCGGTGGTGCCCTCGAAGTCGCGGATCTTCCGCCAATTGTCGAACTCGGCGACGATCTCGACCGGCATGTTGCGGCGGGTCAGGACCCAGTCGATGGGGTAGCGTTCGCCCGGCCCGGTACGCAGGTTCACCTGATCCGAGCGCAGCGTGACGAACCGCGGCACGGGCAGGCTCTTCTCGGCCGCCCCAACCGGTCCGGCGAGCCCTGCGACGAGGGCGAGCGCGGCCGCGACGCGGCATAACCAGGTGCTGGGAGCGAGGAGTTTGCGGGGGCTGCGATGCACGATTCTCTGTAGCCGCGCCGCCAGTCGCGGTCAAGCCGTCGTGGCTCAGGGCGTGTGAGTGCCGTCACCGCAGGTTGGGCAGTCCGGGTCCTTCGGCAGCTTGATGCGGTGGAACTGGGCGCGCAGCGCCTCGTACATCAGCACCGTTCCGTCGAGGCTGTCGCCGAGCCCGAGGATCTCCTTCAGCACCTCCACCGCCTGCAGCGTGCCGATGACGCCGGCGACGGCGCCGAGGATGCCGGCGGTCTCGCAGCGTGGCACGAGATCGGGCGGCGGCGCCTCGCGGAAAAGGCAGCGATAGCAGGGGTGGCCGGCGCCGAGATAGGGGCGGAAGGTCGAGAGCTGGCCGTCGAAGGGCGACAGCGCGGCGGCGACGAGCGGCTTGCCGGCGGCGAAGCAGGCGTCGGTCAGGAGATAGCGGGTCGCGAAATTGTCGCTGCCGTCGGCGACCAGATCGTAGGAGCCGACGAGCGCGGCGGCGTTCACGGCTTCGAGCTTCGCCTGATGCGACTCGACCGCGATGCCGGGATTGACCGCGGCGATCGCCTCCCTCGCGCTTTCGACCTTGGGCATCCCGATGCGCGGTGTCGTATGGGCGATCTGGCGCTGCAAATTGGTGAGATCGACGACATCGTCGTCGATGACCCCCAGCGTCCCGATACCGGCGGCGGCGAGGTAGAGCAGCAGCGGCGAGCCGAGCCCGCCGGCGCCGACCACCAGGACGCGCGCCGCCAACAGCCGCTCCTGCCCCTCCTCGCCGACCTCGTCGAGGATGAGGTGGCGGGCATAGCGGTGAAACTGCTCCTCGTTCAGCTCCACCACATGCCGTCCCGTCTCAAAGACCTTCGAAGAGGGCGGTCGAGAGATAGCGCTCGGCGAAGCTCGGCAGGATGACGACGATCATCTTGCCGGCCATCTCCGGCCGGGCCCCGACCTCGAGCGCGGCGGCGAGCGCGGCACCCGACGAGATGCCGCCGGGCAAGCCCTCGAGCTTGGCGACCTCGCGGGCCGTGCGGAACGCCGTCTCGTTGGCGATGCGAACCGTCTCGTCGATCAGCTTGGTATCGAGGTTGGCCGGGATGAAGCCGGCGCCGATGCCCTGGATCTTGTGCGGGCCGGGGGGGCCGCCCGAGATGACGGCGCTGTCTTCGGGCTCGACCGCGATCATGCGAACGTCCGGCTTGCGCTGCTTGAGGACGCTGCCGACGCCGGTCAGCGTGCCGCCGGTGCCGACGCCGCTGACGACCGCGTCGACCTTGCCGTTGCTGTCCTTCCAGATCTCCTCGGCGGTGGTGGCGCGGTGGATCTCGGGGTTGGCCGGATTCTCGAACTGCTGCAGGATGATCGCATCGGGCAAGGTCTTCTGCAGCTCCTCGGCCTTGGCGATCGCGCCGCGCATGCCGAGCGGCGCCGCCGTCAGCTCGAGCTGGGCGCCGAGCAGCAGCAGCATCTTGCGGCGCTCCAGCGACATGCTCTCGGGCATCGTCAGGATCAGCTTGTAGCCCTTGGCGGCGCAGACGAAGGCGAGGGCGATCCCGGTATTGCCCGAGGTCGGCTCGATGATGACCGTCGACGGCTTGATCCGGCCGGCCTTCTCGGCCGCTTCGATCATCGCCGCGCCGATGCGGTCCTTGACCGAGGAGAGCGGGTTGAAGAACTCGCATTTGCCGACGATGTCGGCCTTGACGCCATGCGCCTTGGCGAGGCGCGACAGCCGCACCAGCGGCGTCGCGCCGATCGTTCCGAGAATGCTGTCGTAGATCTGGCCACGAAATTCTCCCGCCATCATTCTATCTCCCGCGCGACTCGTTGAACTCGTTCAAATCGTGAAATCCATACGCTGCCCGAACTCGCCGGGGATCCCGGCGCGGAAGGCGCGCAGGCAGAGATCCTCGATCGTCGTCGTATCGAGCTGTTTCATCACCGATTCCTGCAGCTCGAGCCACAGCGGCCGCACCACCTGCCGGCCGAGCTCGGCGCCCGCCGGATCGGCGATCGGGTCCTCGGCGGTCTCGAGGTCGCGGATGACGCGGACGATCTCGCCGACCGAGATGCGCCGCCGCTCGCGCGCCAGGCGATAGCCGCCGCGCGGCCCGCGCGTCCCGGCGAGAATGCCGCTGCGCACCAGCTGCTGTAGCACCTGCTCGAGATAGCGCCGGGGAATGCCCTGGCGCCGCGTGATCTCGCTCGACTGCACCGGCGTCGCGGTCGCGTTATAGGCGATGTCGAGCACCGCCTCGATCGCGAACAGCATTTTTTTCGAAAGACGGATCATCTGTCAGTGTCCTGTCGAGCCAAAGCCGCCGGCGCCGCGATCGCTGTCCGGCAAGTCCGAGACCTCGCGCCAGGCGAGGCGCGAAACCGGCGCCAGAACCAGCTGCGCGATGCGCTGCCCGCGCGTCAGCGTCACGGGATCGCCGCCGAGATTGACGAGAATGACGCGGATCTCGCCGCGGTAGTCGGCGTCGATCGTGCCCGGGCTGTTGAGCACCGTGACGCCAGAGTGGAGCGCGAGGCCCGAGCGCGGCCGGATTTGCGCCTCGTAGCCTTCGGGCAGGGCGATCGCGAGTCCGGTCGGCACGGCGCGCCGCTCGCCCGGCGCCAGCACGATGTCGTCGGCGATCGCCGCCGTGAGGTCGAGCCCGGCGCTGGACGCCGTCGCATAGGCGGGCAGCGCGATGCCCTCGCCGTGCGGCAGGATGGTGACGGCGACCGGGACTGTGCTCATGTCGTTCCCGCTCCGAGATGATCCGCGATCCGCTTGGCGAGGCGCTCGGCGACCTCGCGTTTCGACATCGCCGGCCAATCCTCGACGCCGGTATCGTCGACGAGGTGGATGCGATTGCTGTCGCCGCCGAAGGTGCCGCTCGCCGGCGAGACGTCGTTGGCGAGGATCCAGTCGCAGCCCTTGCGGCGGCGCTTCTCCTGGGCGTGGCGGACGATCTCCTCGGTCTCGGCCGCGAAGCCGACGACGAGGCGCGGCCGCGCGGCGCCCGTGGTGCTGAGCCGCGCCAATATGTCCGGGTTCTCGGTGAGGGACAGGACGGGCAGCCTGCCGTCCTTCTTCACTTTCTGCGTCGCCGGTGAAGCGACCCGCCAGTCGGCGACGGCGGCGGCGCAGACGGCGATGTCGACGGGCAGCGCCGCCTCGCAGGCGACGAGCATCTCCTGCGCCGTCTCGATGCGGACGACGCGGGCTCCCGGCGGGTCGGGCTCGTGCGTCGGGCCGGAGACCAACGTCGTTTCGGCGCCCAGCGCGGCGAGTGCGGCGGCGATCGCATGGCCCTGCTTGCCGGAGGAGCGGTTCGCGATATAGCGGACGGGGTCGATCGGCTCATGCGTCGGGCCGCTCGTGACGAGGGCGCGGCGGCCCTTCAGGAGGCCGCTGCCGGCAAAGAAATCGTCGATCGCCGCGAGGATCTCGTGCGGCTCGGCGAGGCGTCCCAGCCCCTCCTCGCCGTCGGCGAGCTTGCCGGCGTTGGGCCCGACCCGCAGGATGCCGCGCGAGGCCAGCAGCGTGAGATTTGCCTGCGTCGCCGGGTGGTGCCACATGACGACGTTCATCGCCGGCGCGATCAGCACGGGCTTGTCGGTGGCGATCAGCGTCGTCGCGGCGAGATCGTCGGCCATGCCCGCCGCCATCCGCGCCAGGAGATCGGCGGTCGCCGGCGCGACGACGACGAGATCGGCCTCGCGCGACAGGCGGATATGCCCCATCTCGCTCTCGTCGGTCAGCGACCACAGCTCGTCGTAGACCTTGTCCTCGCTGAGCGCCGCGACCGACAGCGGCGTCACGAAATTCGTCGCCGCCGCGGTCATGATGCAGCGCACGGAGACGCCACGGTCGCGCAGCCGCCGGATCAGCTCGAGGCTCTTATAGGCCGCGATGCCGCCGGAGATGATCAGGAGAATGCGCTTGCCCGCGAGCACGTCACGCCGCCGCAGTGTGAGAACGATCAGATTTCACACTAGCAACTCGGGGATATTGAAAGCAAGGCCGCTCGCAGCGTTAATTCTCTATCCCTGAGTTGCTAGGCGAACGCGATCACGCAACCTGGCTCGACTCGCTTTCCCGCAGCGCCAGCTCCTCCGCGGCGACGCCGAGCGTCCGCCAGCTCGTCGTCTTCGGGACGATGCCCTCGAAGGACGACAGCTTGACGAGCGGGATATGCGGCTCGGTGGTGCCGATCGCCTTCCCGCCCTGGGCGACATCGCGCGCCGCCTTGACCATCTGGCGGCGGAACTGGACGACGGCGACGTCGCTGGCGCTGAGATAATCCGCGGTCCGGTCAGTGATCGAACCCATCGATTCCCACATCGCCATGTCCTGCGCCGGGATGCCGGCGATGCCGGTGAAGTCGCCGCGCTTCATCGCCGCGCGGTCCTGCAGGAACATGTTGTCGAGGTTGCGGATTTTGCGGTAGTTGCGGTCGAGGTCGACGCCGACCGTGGCGGCGCAGAATTCCCGCCACTCGTCCTGGGCGATGCCCTTGGTCTCGTCCCAGGCGACCCAGTAGAACATCGTGTTCTCGTCGTCGATCGGGATCAGCATCTGCGCCAGCTTGTACTGGTCGTTCGGCGGGATCAGCACGGTATAGGGCGCGACGAAGAGCGTGATGCGCACGTAATCATGGCTCTCGGGGTTGAGGATCGGCTTGCGGATCGCAGCATAGCGGAAGCCGAAATTGGTCAGCTGGTACTGGATCCGCGGCGCCTTGTCGGTCGAGGGGCGGGGCCAGACGGTGCCCCTGGCCTGGGCGCCCTCGACCGCCATCGAGGGCATAACGGAGGAATGCAGGCTCGAGGAATGCGCCGAATCGATCGCGCCTTCGAGGACCTGCGCCCAGTTGCAGGCGACATGCATCTTGACGATGCTGATCTTTGTGTCGGGCGTCGGCGCCCAGGACGGCGGCTCGAATGCCGGCATCGTCTCGAGCGCGCCCATATAGGTCCACACGAACCCGCCGGCCTCGCGCGCCGGATAGGATTTATGCTGCAGCCGGTCGCCGATGCGGCTGCCCGGCGGCTCGCAGGCCATGTCGAGGACCTTGCCCTCGACGTCGAATTTCCAGCCGTGA
>JAQGID010000044.1 GCA_028291405.1 Rhodospirillales bacterium
GAATCCCCTCAAAATAGATGTCACAACTCAGGGCGAACTTGTACTTTGGATTGCAATGAAAACAGCAGCGTGGGAGTTCACGGATCGACCTACGGTTTCGATCTCCCAGGCGGACAGAACTTGGATCTGGGAGAAACGAGAACCCCCTCCAGACTGGAGGATCTGGATTGGCCGCTATGTCGGCACCGAATGGCGAACGCGATACAGGCACCACGGGATGGCGCTAGCTCGCTCCCCAGCAAAAGTCGATCGTCCCCCCGGCCACAATACACAGGTCACTACCCTCGTCGCTGGCGAGCTTCTGATCCATGTATGCAGCTCGTCGCTTCCCGGCATCATTGATCAAATGGGCTTCCGCGGCTACTCCGCGACCCTTCTTCACCAACTGTGGCCCGCGACCAGGAGGGCGATCCGTTGGCCCAACGGCCCCACCAGTGACGATGAGGATGTCTCCGTCATCGCCGACGCGTTCTGGACTGCCGTTGTGAAAATTCCTCGCGGGGTCTTAACTGAGTGGCGGACGCGCACTTGTGTCATGTTCGATTCTCGTTCAGTTAAGTATATAACCCCCGATGAGAAAGAACAAAACAGGATCATAGATAGCACGCGACCGTCACGGTTGCAAGCCTCCCCTGAGGCCGCCGTCATGGCGAGCAACACGAAGCCATCCAGTCTTTGCGGCCGCCTCCTGGATCGCCACGTCGCTTCGCTCCTCGCGATGACGGTATAACTTCGAGGATGGGACTTCGAGCCCATCACGTCCACTCGCCGCCCAGCGCCTTGTAGATCGCGACGACGTCGGTGTTGATGCTGGTTTCGGCGACGCTCAGCGCATCCTCGGCGATCAGCTGCGTCCGTTGCGCGTCGAGCAGCACGAGGAAGTCGACGGTGCCTTCGCGATAGCGCAGGCGGGCGAGGTCGGCGGCGCGGCGGGAGGCGTCGACTTGCTCGGCCAGGCTGCGCAGCTGCGTCTGCTGCTGGCGGTACGCGACGAGGGCGTTCTCGAGGTCCTCGACGGCGCGCAGCACCGTCTGGTCGTAGCTCGCGAGGCTGACGTCGGAGCGTGCCTCTTCCGCGCGCAGCCGTGCCTTGGCGCCGCCGAAATCGAGGCCGGGCCAAGTGACCGCTGGCCCGACCGACCAGGCGCCGGCGCCGCCGGTGAACAGGTGCGAGACGTCGCCGGACAGGAGACCGATGAACCCGGTCACGCGCACCCGCGGAAAGAGATCGGCGGTCGCGACGCCGACCCGCGCGGTCTGCGCCGCGAGGCGGCGCTCGGCGGCCTGGACGTCGGGGCGGCGGCGCAGGAATTCGCTCGCATCGCCGATCGGCAGCTGCTTGACGAACGGCCGCGCCGGCGTCGCGAGAGGTGCGAGCTGGGCATCGAGAGCGCCGGGGCGCTCGCCGACGAGGACCGCAAGCCGGTATTTCGCCTGCATCTCGGCGGTGACGAAGGCCGGGATCGTCGCCTCGATGGCGCTGAGGCGCGCCCGGGCGCTCTCGAAATCGACGGGGTCGCCGCGGCCGATGTCGAGGCGCAGCTGGGTCAGCTTGAGCGTCTCGCGCTGGGTCTGGGCATTGTTTTCCGCGACGACGCGGCGCTGCTGCGCTCCCCGCAGCTCGAAATAGTTGCGCGCGACCTCGGCAGTCACGGTGACCTGGGCATCGCGCGCATCGGCCTCGGCAGCGCCGGTATCGGCGCTCGCCGCCTCGATGCCGCGCCGGACGTGGCCGAAGAGATCGACCTCCCACGAGGCGTCGAAGCCGATGTCGGCGCTTTCGATATTGATGCGCCTCGTGCCGAAGCCGGGGAACTGCTCGTCGCTGCGCTGGTAAGCGGCCTCGGTCGTGACGCGGGGATAGCGGTCGAGCTTGGCGTCGGCGAAGAGCGCGCGCGCCTCGCGGACGCGGGCGACGGCGACCTTCAGGTCGAGATTGCCGGCGACGGCGCGGTGCACGAGGTCGTCGAGCACCGGATCCTCGAACGCGCTCCACCACTCTGCCGTCGGCTTCGCCGCGGTGAAGGATTTGGCATCGTTGTTGAGGACCGCGGCGGGCGGCGTCGCCGGCGGCTGGTAGTCGGGACCGACGGCGCAGGCGGCGACGAGCGCAACTCCGCCGAGCAGTCCCATGCGAATGATCGTCATGAAAATTCTCACACGTGCGATGAGGTGGAGGCGGCGACCGGCGGCGCCGGCGGCTCGGCAGGTTTCGCGAGGCTGCCGCCGCTCAGCCGCCGGATGGTCCAGTAGAAGACCGGCGTCAGGGCGAGGCCGAAGAGGGTCACACCGAGCATGCCCGCGAAGACCGCGGAGCCCATGGCGCGGCGCATCTCCGAGCCGGCGCCCTCCGAGAAGACGAGCGGTGCGACGCCCATGATGAAGGCGATCGACGTCATCAGGATGGGCCGCAGGCGCAGCCGGCAGGCCTCGAGAATCGCATGCCGGAGATTGTCGCCCTCGATCTCGCGCTCGCGCGCGAACTCGACGATCAGGATCGCATTCTTGCAGGCCAAGCCGACCAGCACGATGAGGCCGATCTGGGTGAAGACGTTGTTGTCGCCGTGCATGAGCTGGACGCCGGCGAGCGCCGAGAAGAGACACATCGGGACGATCAGGATGACGACGAGCGGCAGGCTCCAGCTCTCGTATTGGGCGACCAGGACGAGGAAGGCGAGCAGCACGCAGATCGGGAAGACGAAGACGGCGGTATTGCCGGCGAGGATCTGCTGATAGGTCAGCTCGGTCCATTCGAATCCCAGGCCGTTCGGCAGCTCGCGCCTGGCCAGATCCTCCATCGCCTTCTGCGCCTGGCCGGTGCTGTAGCCGGGCGCCGGACCGCCGTTGATCTCGGCGGTCAGATCGCCGTTGTAGTGCGAGGTGCTCTCGGGGCCGGTCGTGGCGCGGACCGAGACGAAGGCGCCGAGCGGGATCATCTGGCCGGAGCCGTTGCGCGTCTGGAGGCGAAGGACGTCCTCGGGCTGCTGGCGAAAGCGCTGGTCGGCCTGAACGTTGACCTCGTAGGTCCGACCGAAGCGGTTGAAGTCGTTGACGTAGAGCGAGCCGAGATAGACCTGCATCGTCTCGAAGAGGTCGGTCAGCGAGACGCCCTGCGCGCGGGCCTTCTCGCGGTCGATGTCGGCCTGCAGCTTGGGAACGCCGATCTGATAGCTCGAGAAGATCCCGGCAAGGCTGGGTTCCTGCCTGGCCTTGGCGATCAGATCCTGCGTCGCCTTGTAGAGCACGGCAGGCCCGAGGCTGGCGTGATCCTCGATCTGCATGCGGAAACCGCCGATGCTGCCGAGCCCCTGCACCGCAGGCGGCGGGAAGACCGCGATGTTCGCATCGGTGATGGCGGCGAATTTCTGGTTCAGGGTCTGGGCGAGCGCCATTGCCGAGAGCGACGGATCGCGGCGGCGATCGAAGCTGTCGAGGACTGCGAAGACGATTCCCGAGTTGGGGCTGTTGACGAAGCCGTTGATCGAAAGCCCGGGGAACGACACCGCGTGGACGATGCCCGGCGTGTGCAGGGCGATGTCGTCCATCCGGCGCACGACGGCCTCCGTGCGATCGAGCGCCGCCGCATCGGGCAATTGCACGGCGGAGACGAGGTAGAGCTTGTCCTGCTGCGGCACGAACCCGGTCGGAGTCCACAGGAAGCCCATCACCGTCAGCCCGAGCAGCCCGGCGTAGATGACCAGTGCCGGGGCGGAGCGTCCGATCAGCCGCGAGACGCCGCCGACATAGCCGCCCGAGGCCCGCGCGAAGCCGCGGTTGAAGGGCCGGAAGAACCAGCCGAGCGCGCCGTCGATCAGCCGCTCGACGCGGTCCTTCGGCGCGTCGTGCGACTTCAGCAGCACGGCCGCCAGCGCCGGCGACAGGGTCAGCGAGTTGAAGGCCGAAATCACCGTGCTGATCGCAATCGTCAGCGCGAACTGGCGATAGAAGAGACCGGTGAGGCCGCTGATGAAGGCGGTCGGGACGAAGACGGCGCAGAGCACGAGGGCGGTCGAGACGATCGGCCCGGTGACCTCGGTCATTCCCTTGCGCGCCGCCGCGGCAGGCGGGAGGCCGAGCGCGATGTTGCGCTCGACGTTCTCGACGACGACGATCGCGTCGTCGACGACGATGCCGATGGCGAGCACCAGGCCGAAGAGCGTCAGCGCGTTCAACCCGAAGCCCATCAGCAGCATGATCGCGAAAGTGCCGATCAGCGAGACCGGCACCGCGATCAGTGGGATGATCGAGGCCCGCCAGCCCTGCAGGAAGACGATGACGACGATGACGACGAGGATGATCGCCTCGAACAGCGTATGGACGACGGCGTCGATCGATTCCCGGACGAAGCCGGTGGTGTCGTAGGCGATCTTGTAGTCGACGCCCTGCGGGAAATCCTTCTTGAGCCGCTCCATCGTGTCGTAGACCGCCGCCGCCATCTGCAGCGCGTTCGAGCCGGGCCGCTGGAAGATCGGCAGGGCGATCGCCGATTTGCCGTCGAGCAGCGAGCGCAGCGCGTAGGAGTCGGAGCCGAGCTCGATGCGGGCGACGTCGCGCAGATGGCTGATCTCGCCGCCGGCGCCGGCGCGGATGACGATGTCGCCGAATTCCTCCTCCGAGGTCAGCCGGCCGCGGGTATTGATCGAGATCTGGAACTCGGCGCCGCCGCGCGCCGGCGGGGCGCCGAGCTGGCCGGCGGCGACCTGCACGTTCTGCTCGCGCAGCGCGTCGACGACGTCGCCCGCCGTCATGCTGCGCGCCGCGAGCTTTTCCGGGTCGAGCCAGACGCGCAGCGAGTAGGGGCCGGCACCGTACATCTGGACGTCGCCGACGCCGTAGACGCGCGCCAGCGGATCCTTGACATGGAGCTGCGCATAGCTCGCGAGATAGACCATGTCGTAGCGATCGTCGGGCGAGGTCAGATGCACCACCATGATCAGGCTGGGCGAGGCCTTGGTCGTGGTGACGCCGACCCGCTGCACCTCCGGCGGCAGCCTGGCGAGCACCTGCGCGACGCGGTTCTGCACCAGCACCTGCGCCTTGTCGCCATCGGTGCCGAGCGCGAAGGTGATGGTCAGCGTCATCGCACCGTCCGAGGTCGCCTGCGAGGATTGGTAGAGCATGCCCTCGACGCCGTTGATCGCCTGCTCGAGCGGCGAGGCGACGGTCTCGGCGATGACCGACGGATCGGCGCCGGCGTAGATCGTGTGGACGATGACGGTCGGCGGCACGACCTCGGGATATTCGCCGATCGGCAGCTGCGGCAAGGCCACGAGCCCGGCGATGAAGATGATCAGCGAGAGCACGGCGGCAAAGCGCGGCCGGTCCACGAAGAATTTCGAGAAATTCATGGGGATGCCTTCGGAGGGGAAGTGCGGTGGTCGGTGCCGGTCGGGGAGCGCGCCGAGACGCGCCCGCGGCGCTAGGGCTGCAGCGCGGACGCGATCTTGGGGAAGGGCGCCGCGACGGCCACCACCTTGTCGCCGGATTTCACCTTCTGCAGCCCGCTGACGACGACGACGTCGCCCGGCTTCAGGCCGGAGGTGACGATGCGCAGCTCGCCGACCGCGGCGCCGAGGGTGACCGGGCGGTACTCGACGGTGCTCTGGCCGTCGACGACGAGGACGTAGCGCCGGCCGAGATCGGTGCCGAGGGCACGCTCCGGCGTCAGGGCCACCATCTCAGGCGTCGCGCTGAGGAGGCGGATGCGGGCGAAGAGGCCCGGGGTGAGCTTGCCGTTCTCGTCGTCGAAGACGGCGCGGGCATTGATGGTGCCGCTGCGCGCATCGAGCGAATTGTCGAGGAACTGCAGCTTGCCGCGGTGGGGGAAGCCATCCTCGTTGATCAGTCCCAGCTCGACCGGCGCTGCCGATCCGCGCTCGGCGGCGGCGTATTTGAGATAGGTCTGCTCGTCGGTGTTGAACGAGGCGTAAACCGCGCCGGCGGAGACGACCGTGGTGAGGAGATCGGCGGTGGTGACGAGATTGCCGCGGGTGATGAGCGCCTTCGAGACGCGTCCGTCGATCGGCGAGATGACGCGGGTGAACTCGAGATTGAGCTGTGCCGTCCGCAAGGCCGCCTGCGATGCAGCCAGATCGGCTTTCGCCGCCGCCGCGTCGGATTGCAGCCGCTCGAACTCGTTGCGCGCGATCGCATTCTCCTTGATCAGCCGCTGGCCGCGCTCGCCGTCGGCGATCGCCAGCACCGATCTGGCGCGGCTGCGCTCGACCTCGGCGGTCAGGCGGTCGACCTCGGCCTGGAACGGCCGTGCGTCGATCTCGAAAAGGACGTCGCCCCGCCGTACCCGGGCGCCCTCCTGGAACCGCACGGCATCGATGAAGCCGCCGACCCGCGGGCGGATGCCGACGGAATCGATCGCCTCGAGATGACCGGTGATGTCAGCCCATTGACGCAGCTCCTTGAAGGCCACCGGCGTGACTTCGACCTTCGGCGGTGGCGGGGGCGCCGCCGCCGATTTCGCGTCGCCGCCGCATCCGGCGAGGAGGCTGGCGGCCGTCAGGGCAGCGATGGCGAGGGCGGCTGAATGCGAGCGCATGATCGGTTCCTGCTTTCTCCCCGCTGACGCGAGGCAGACCGGTAAATTGTGTACCGGTCGGTATGATATCGATTGGTAGAGTTCCGCGTGCAAGGTGTCAAGCGCGTTTTGTACCGATCGGTATTCCAGCAGGTTCGTTGCCCGGTCGCAGCTGGACGCGGGGCACGGAAGGGATTATATATCGATCGGTAGGGAACGGAAAGACTATAAAGAAGACCAATTATCATGGGACGCCCGCGCGAATTCGACGTCGATGAAGCCCTGGACGCAGCGCTGGATCTGTTCTGGCGCAACGGTTACGAGGGGACGTCGCTGTCCGATCTGACGGCGGCGATGGGCATCACGCGCCCGAGCCTCTACGCGACCTTCGGCAACAAGGAAGAGTTGTTCCGCAAGGTGCTCGACCGTTACGAGGACGTCTGCATGCGGTTCATGCGCGACGCACTCAAAGAGCCGACGGCCCGCGCCGTCGTCGAGAAGCTCCTCTACGGCTCCGCCGATGCCCAGACGGATCCGCCGCATCCGCCGGGGTGTCTCGGGATGAACGGCGCGCTTGCCTGCTCGATGGAGGCCGAGCCGATCCGGCAGGAGCTCATCGGGCGCCGGACCGCCGGCGAGGCGGCCTTGCGGCGCCGCCTCGAACAGGCGAAGGCGGAGGGTGATTTGCCGGCCGCATCGGATCCTGCCGCGCTCGCCCGCTACGTCATGACCCTCTCGCAGGGAATGGCGATCCAGGCAGCATCGGGCGCGGGACGCGAGGCGCTTCATCAGGTCATCGCGACCGCGTTGACGGCGTGGCCGAGCCGATGACGCAGCGGCTCGAAGATCGCATCGCCGGTTAAGAACGTCGGACTCTTGAGCACGCCGCGCTCGACGGCTCGGCAGATTGCTCTCAAGGCGGCTCATCCTTCCTGCCCCGCACTCCTGCAGGCGACGTCGCCTGCCAGAAGTGGCCAGGGGAGCACGGAATCTGACGCGGCGGTGTTACGCGCTCATGTCGGCTCCGCTTGAAACGGTTACAGCCGTATTGATTGCGGCGGCTCGTCCGAGCCGCGGTCCGGCCGCCCAGTCTTAGCGCATCAGACCCTCAGCGCATCAGGTCGTCGATCGGCAGGCCGACGGAATTCTCGGCGAGGGCCGTCGCAGCGGCGCGCGAGTGCACGACGTAGTCGAGGTCCGCGAGGTGGATCTGCTGTTCGAAATTGGTCTCCTGGGCGTTGCGGTGGAGCATCGTCGTCATGTACCAGGA
>JAQGID010000065.1 GCA_028291405.1 Rhodospirillales bacterium
TGTGGCTGCCGCATCTCGCCGGCGCGGTGGTCGCGATCGGCAATGCCCCGACGGCGCTGTTCCATCTCCTCGAGATGATCGCATTCGGCGCGCCGCGTCCGGCGCTGATCCTCGGCTTCCCGGTCGGCTTCGTCGGCGCGGCCGAGTCGAAGGCGGCGCTCGTCGAGAACACGCTCGGCCTTCCCTACGTCGCGCTCGCCGGCCGCCGCGGCGGCAGCGCGATGGCGGCGGCCGCAGTCAATGCCCTGGCCAGCGAGGACGAGGGCGGATGACCTCCTGGCTCTCGGTCGTCGGCATCGGCGAGGACGGCATCGCCGGTCTCGGGGGCGCAGCAAGCGCCGCGATCGAAGCGGCCGAGCTGTTGGTCGGCGGCGCGCGGCAGCTCGCGATGGTGCCGCCGGGCGCGGCGCAGCGCCTCGCCTGGCAATCGCCGCTCGCCGCGACGATCCCGCGGATCGCCGAATGGCGCGGCCGGCGCGTCGTCGTCCTGGCGAGCGGCGATCCGATGTGCTACGGCGTCGGCGCCACGCTCGCGCAGCATTTCGAGCGTGCGGAGATGATCATCCTGCCGCAGCCCAGCGCCTTCAGCCTTGCCGCCGCGCGTCTCGTGTGGCCGCTCGCCGAGTGCATTTGCCTCAGCGTCCACGGCCGCCCACTCGATGCGGTGCGGCTGCATCTCGCGCCGGGGCAGAAGATCCTGATCCTGTCCGAGGACGGGGCGACACCGGCGAAGCTCGCTTCGCTGTTGCGCGAGCTCGGCTGGGGTGAGAGCCGCCTCGTCGTGCTGGAGCATCTCGGCGGCACCCGCGAGCGGCTGGTCGACGCCAGCGCCGAGACCTGGACGGCTACGCGCTGCGCCGATCTCAACACCATCGCGCTCGACTGCGTCGCCGGCCCGGAAGCCCGGCCGCTGTCGCGCATCGGCCTGCCCGACGATGCATTCCTCAACGATGGACAGCTGACCAAGCGCGAGATCCGCGCCGCCACCATCGCCGCGCTGGCGCCGTTGCCCGGGCAGCTCCTCTGGGACGTCGGCGCCGGCAGCGGGTCGATCGCGATCGAGTTCCTGCGCGCCGCGCCGCGCAGCCGCGCCATCGCAATCGAGCGCTCCGAAGCCCGCTGCGCGCTGATCGCCCGCAACGCCGCCGCGCTCGGCGTCCCGGATCTGCGCATCGTACGGGGCGCCGCGCCGGCGGCGCTGGCGGATCTGGCGTCGCCGGATTCGATCTTCCTCGGCGGCGGCATCGCCGCGCCCGGGCTGATCGAGCATCTCTGGGACACTTTGCCAGCACGTGGCCGCCTCGTCGCGAATGCCGTGACTCTGCCGGGCGAGGCGCGTCTCCTCGCCTTTCACGCAGCGCAGGGCGGCGAGCTCGTGCGGCTCGCCGTGTCGCGCGCCGCCGCGGTCGGCAAACAGCTCGCGTGGCGGCCGGCGATGCCGGTGACGCAGCTCGTCGCGACGAAGCCATGACGGGATTCGCCGCCCTCGAGCGACTGGCGTCCGCCTGGCGTCCCTGGGCGCTGCTGGCGATTCTCTGCGCCGGGCTCTTCCTGCCCGGCATCGCCGCGATGCCGCCGCTCGACCGCGACGAATCGCGGTTCATGCAGGCGACGCGGCAGATGCTCGAGAGCCGCGACTACATCACGATCCGTTTCCAGGACGAGGCGCGCAACAAGAAGCCGGTCGGGATCTATTGGCTGCAGGCGGCCTCCGTCGCACTGTTCAGCGACGCGGAATCGACTGCCGCCTGGCCCTATCGCCTGCCGTCCTTCCTCGCCGCGGCCCTGGCGGTGCTGATGACCTTCGCGGGCGGCGCGCGGCTCGTCGGCCGGCCGGCGGCGCTGCTCGGCGCCGCGCTGCTGGCCAGCTCGCTGGTCCTGGTCAGCGAGGCGCATCAGGCGAAGACCGACGCGGTGCTGCTCGCCACCGTCGTCGCAGCGCAGATGGCGCTCGGCGCGCTCTACCACGGCGGCGAGATGCGGCGTCGCGACGCGCTGATCTTCTGGCTGGCGCAGGGCATCGGCATCCTCGTCAAGGGGCCGGTGACGCCGCTCATCAGCATCCTCATCATCCTCGCGCTCTGCATCGCCGACCGGCGCTGGCGCTGGCTCGCCGGGCTGCGGCCGCTGTGGGGCGTGCCGCTCGCCCTCGCGATCACCCTGCCCTGGCTGGTCGCCATCCAGATCGCGACGGGCGGCGCCTTCGCCAGCGAGGCGGTCGGCCACGATCTCTTCGGCAAGCTCACCGGCGCGCAGGAATCGCATGGCGCGCCGCCCGGCACCTATCTCCTGCTGGCTATTGTGACGATGTTTCCCTTCTCGGCGCTGCTCGGCACCGCCATCCTCACCGGCTGGCGCAAGCGCGGCCAGCGCGCAGAGCGGTTCCTCGTCGCCTGGGTCGTCCCGACCTGGATCGTTTTCGAGCTCATCCCGACCAAGCTGCCGCATTACCTCCTGCCGGTCTATCCGGCATTGGCGTTGCTCGCCGGTGCCGGAATCATTGCCGCGGCGCGCAGCGGCGCCGTCGAGCGGCGGCGCTGGGTGAGCTGGATCGTGCTCGTGCTGTGGACCGTCGTCGCCCTCGCCCTGGCCGGGGGGCTCGTCGCGCTGCCGGTCCTCTGGGGCGGCGGCGTCGCCTGGCTCAGCCTCATACCCGCGCTGGCGATCCTCGCCCTCGGCTTCGTCGTTCTCCGCCGCTCGTGGTACGGCGAATCCCTTGCCGTCGTGCCCGCTGTCGTCGGCCTCGCCCTCCTCGTTTTCGTGCCGAGCTTCGCCGTCCTGCTTCCCGGTCTCGACACGCTGTGGCTCAGCCGCAGCGCCGCGTCGCTGGTCGACCGCCAAACCGTGGCGCGGCCGACGCAGATCGACGCCGTCGGCTATGGCGAGCCGAGCCTTGTCTTCCTGCTGCGCGGCCAGCTGCGCAGCGCGACCGCGGCGCAGGCGGCGGCGGATCTTGCGTCGCAACCGAACGCCTGGGCGCTCGTCGTATCGCGCGACGACGCCGCGTTCCGCGAGGCGCTCGCGGCGCGCGGCGTCGCGCCGGTTGCGCTGGGTGCGGTCAGCGGCATCAACTATTCGCGGAGCGGCGCAATGCTGACGCTCACGCTTTACGCACGGCAGGGCGGCTGATGGCTGAGACGGGCAAATTGTACGGTATCGGGCTCGGGCCCGGCGACCCGGAGCTGCTGACGCTGAAGGCGCTGCGTCTGCTGCGCGCCGCGCCGGTGGTGGCCTATCCGGCCCCCGACGACGGCGCCAGCTTCGCCCGCGCCATCGTCGCGCAATGGCTCAGCCCCGGACAGCGCGAGATCGTCATTCGCGTGCCGATGGTGCCCGAACGCTTCCCGGCCCAGGCGGTCTACGACGGCGCCGCCGCCGAGATCGCGGCGGTACTCGCCGCCGGCAGCGACGTCGCGGCGCTGTGCCAGGGCGACCCGTTCTTCTACGGCTCGTTCATGTATCTCTTCGCCCGCCTCGCCGGACGCTTCCCGGTCGAGATCGTGCCCGGCGTCTCGTCCCTGGCGGCCTGCGCCGCTGCCAGCCGGATGCCGCTGGTCGGTCGCAACGAGACGCTGGTCGTCGTGCCGTCGACGCTGCCCGAGGCCGAGCTCGAGCGCCGCCTCACCGGCGTCGAAGCCGCGGCGATCATCAAGCTCGGCCGGCATTTCGCCAAGGTCCGCCGCGTGCTCGATCGGCTGGGAATGGCCGAGCGGGCGCAATATATCGAGCGCGCCAGCCTAGCGAACGAGCGCGTCGCGCCCCTCGCCGACGTCGAAGCCGAAAGCGTCCCCTATTTCGCGATGCTTCTGATCGGCGGGCGCAACGTCGCCGTTGTGAGCGGCGGCGCATGAGTCCGCAGCTGCCGGATGGCGCGGCGATCGTCGTGCTCGGGCAGGGCGCGATGCCGCTGGCGGAGCGGCTACGCGCGATCCTGCCCGGTGCGACGATCCATGCGCCGGACGGCAAGGGCATCGCATCCGACACCGGCTTTACCCATGCGACATCGCATATCGCCGGCCTCTTCGCCGCCGGCGTCCCGATCGTCGGGATCTGCGCTGCCGGCATCCTGATCCGCGCCGTGGCGCCGCTGCTCGCCGACAAGCGACAAGAGCCGCCGGTCGTCGCCGTCGCCGAGGACGGCTCGACGGCCGTTCCGCTGCTCGGCGGCCATCACGGCGCCAATGCGCTGGCCCGCGCTATCGCCGCTGCGACCGGCGGCCAGGCCGCAGTTACGACGGCCGGCGATCTCGTACTCGGCGTCGCGTTGGACGAGCCGCCGCCGGGCTGGCACGTCGCCAACCCGGAGCGTGCCAAGCCGATCACCGTCGCTCTCCTCGCCGGCCTGCCGGTGGCGTTACGCATCGAGGCGGGGACGGCAGAATTCCTCGACGGCATCCGCTTCGCGGCGGAGGCGCCGCTGACGATCCGCGTCACCGACCGCTTGCCGCATGTCGGCGACACCAGCCTCGTGCTGCATCCGGCGGTGCTGGCGCTCGGCGTCGGCTGCGAGCGCGGCTGCGCGCCGGAGGAGCTGATCGCCCTCGCCGACGAGACGCTGCGCGAGCACGGGGTCGCCGCCGGCGCCGTCGCGGCGGTCGTCTCGCTCGACCTCAAATCCGACGAGGAGGCGGTGCATGCGCTGGCGGCGCATCTCGGCGTTCCCGCGCGGTTCTTCGACGCCGCGACGCTCGAGGCCGAAACGCCGCGCCTTGCGAATCCGTCGGCGGCCGTCTTCCACGCCACCGGCACCCACGGGGTATCCGAGGGCGCCGCCCTTGCGGCGGTCGGACCGGCGGGCACGCTCGTCGTGACCAAGCGCAAATCGCGTCGCGCCACCTGCGCGGTCGCGCGCGCCGTGTCGTCGCTCGACCCCTCGACGATCGGACGGGCCCGCGGCAGCCTCGCGATCGTCGGCATCGGACCCGGCGACGCATCCTGGCGGACGGCGGAGGCCGACGCCGCCCTCGCCGTGGCGAGCGATGTGGTCGGCTACGGTCTCTATCTCGATCTCCTCGGTGCGGTCGTCTCGGGAAAGACGCGGCACGAGACCGGGCTGGGCGCCGAGGAGGGACGCGCCCGCCAGGCGCTCGACCTCGCGGCCGGCGGCAAGGCCGTTGCGCTCGTCTCGTCGGGCGATGCCGGCATCTACGGTCTCGCGACCCTCGCCTTCGAGCTGATCGATCGCGAGGATCGCGCCGACTGGCGGCGCATCGCCCTCACCGTCGTGCCCGGCATCTCGGCGCTGCAGGCGGCCGCCGCCCGGCTCGGGGCGCCGCTCGGCCATGATTTCTGCGCCATCTCGCTGTCGGACCTCCTGACGCCGTGGCCGACTATCGAGCGCCGCCTCGCCGCCGCCGCCGCCGGCGATTTCGTCGTCGCGCTCTACAACCCGCGCTCGCAGCGCCGCCGCGACCAGCTCGTCGCCGCCCGCGCGATCCTGCTGACCGAGCGCGATCCGGCGACTCCCGTCGCGCTCGCCCGCAATCTCGGCCGCGCCGGCGAGAGCGTGACCGTGACCACGCTCGGCGATCTCGATTGCGATTTCGTCGACATGCTGACCCTCGTCCTCGTCGGCAACAGCCAGACCCGGGCGATTGCGGGCGATCCGCCGCGCCTCTACACGCCACGCGGCTACGCCGACAAGAAGCGATGATCCATTTCATCGGCGCCGGGCCAGGCGCGGCGGATCTCATTACATTGCGCGGGTTGCGGCTGATCGAGCGCTGCACGGTCTGTCTCTACGCCGGCTCGCTGGTGCCGCCGGAGATCGTCGCGGCGGCACCTCCGGGGGCAAGGGTGATTGACACGGCACCGCTGCATCTCGACGAGATCATCGCCGAGATGCAGCGAGCACACGAAGCCGGCCTCGACGTCGCGCGCGTCCATTCCGGAGACACCTCGCTCTACGGCGCCGTCGCCGAGCAGATGCGGCGGCTGGCGGCCCTCGGCATTCCCTACGACGTCACCCCCGGCGTGCCGGCCTTCGCGGCTGCGGCTGCGGCGCTTGGCA
>JAQGID010000103.1 GCA_028291405.1 Rhodospirillales bacterium
TGCTCGGCGATGCAGCGCATGTAGCGACGGTCCATCGCATCGAGACCGCCGGCGTCGACCTCGAGCCGGTTCAGCGCCGCGTCGGCGGCGCGCGCATCGATCGGCGAGGTGCCGTCGACGGCGGCGAAGTCGCGCACGCGGCGAAGCAGCCGCCCGGCGATGCGCGGCGTGCCGCGCGAGCGCTTGGCTATCTCCATCGCGCCCTCGCGGGTGAGCTCCATCCCAAGTACCCGGCCGCCGCGGGCAACGATGAGCTCGAGCTCGGCCGGCTCGTAGAAGACGAGGCGCAACGGGATTCCGAAGCGCTCGCGGAGGGGCCGCGTGATGAGGCCGGAGCGCGTCGTCGCGCCGATCAGGGTGAAGGGCGGCAGGTCGATCCGCACCGAGCGCGCCGCCGGACCTTCGCCGATGATGAGGTCGAGCTGGAAATCCTCCATCGCCGGATAGAGGATTTCCTCGACCGCCGGCATCAGCCGGTGGATCTCGTCGATGAAGAGGACGTCGCGCGGCTGCAGATTGGTCAGCAGCGCCGCCAGATCGCCGGCGCGCTGGATGACCGGACCCGAGGTCGCACGGAAGCCGACCGCCATCTCGCGCGCGATGATCTGCGCCAGCGTCGTCTTGCCGAGACCGGGCGGCCCGAACAACAGCACGTGATCCAGCGATTCGCCCCGCGTCCGCGCCGCCGAGACGAAGACCCGGAGATTGTCGCAGACCTGCTTCTGTCCGACGAAATCGCCCAGTGTCAGCGGCCGCAGCGAAGCTTCCGCGAGATCCTCCTCGCCCCGGCTCGCATCGACGACCCGCGGATCGCTCATGATAACGCGATCACTGGGCAAGCTCCTTGAGCCCGCTGCGGATCAGGGAATCGAGATCGGCGGCAGGGCCGAGCTCGCGTGCTGCCCGCGTCACCGCTGCATAGGCCTCGACGCGGCGATAGCCGAGGTTGACGAGGGCGGAGACGGCATCGGCCGCGCCGCCGGCGGCGGGTGCCGCGGCGGCGCCACGGTGTGGCGTCGCGACCGGCGGCGGCAGCGCGAGGCCGCTGATCTTGTCGCGCAGCTCGTTGACGATGCGCATCGCGAGCTTCGGCCCGACGCCGTCAGCCTGCGCCAGCGCCGCACGATCCTGCGCCACGATCGCGGCGGCGAGGTCGTCGGGGGAGAGCGCGCCGAGGATCGCGAGGGCGAGCTTGGCGCCGACGCCCTGCACGGTCGTCAACAGGCGGAAGGCGTCGCGCTCGCCGTCGTCGATGAAGCCGTAGAGATGAATGTGGTCCTCGCGGACATGCGTCTCGACGACGAGCCGCACGGCCTCGCCCTCGCCCGGCAGCTGGCGCAGCGTTCGCGCCGAGCAGAAGACGAGATAGCCGACCCCGCCGACGTCGACCACCGCGCCATCGGCGCTGCTGCTGTCGAGGATGCCGGAGAGCTTGGCGATCATGGCGCGGCGACCGGCTCGGCGATCCGGATGCCCCAGGCCTTTGCCGTCGCCGCGTGATGCGCGTGACAGATCGCGACGGCAAGCGCATCGGCGGCGTCGGGGCTGGCAAGAGCGCAGCCCGGCAGCAGGCGGCGCACCATCATCTGGACCTGGATCTTGTCGGCATGGCCGGCGCCGACGACCGATTTCTTGACCAAATTCGCCGAATACTCCGCGACCGGAAGGCCGCGCTCGGCGGGCGCCAGCAGGACGACGCCGCGGGCGACGCCGAGCTTCAGCGTCGAGGACGGGTTCTTATTGACAAAGGTCTCCTCGACGGCGGCCTCGTCGGGCCGGTAGAGATCGAGAATCTCGCCGAGCTGACGGTAGATGGCGACGAGGCGCACGGCGAGCGCCTGGGTGCCGTCGGAATGGACGACGCCGTCCGCGACATGGGTCAGGCGATTGCCGGCGACGTCGATCACGCCCCAGCCGGTGTGACGAAGGCCGGGGTCGAGACCGAGGAGGCGCATGGCGGTCGTTCCTCTGCGGCGGCGCGGCGGATCAGGCGCTCAACCGCGCCATCTCGGCGTCGGATACCTCGAAATTTGCATAGACGGTCTGAACGTCGTCATTGTCCTCGAGCGCATCGAGCAGCTTGAAGAGGGCCTGGGCGGCATCGCCTTCGATCGGCGCCGAAACCTTCGGCAACCAGGCGAAGCGTGCCGCGGCTGAGGGACCGAAGCGCTGTTCGAGCGCGTCGCGCACGGCGTTGAGATCGTCAGGGGCGCAGATCACGACATGCTCCTCCTCGCCGCTCTCGACATCCTCGGCGCCGGCCTCTAGCGCCGCCTCGAACATCGTCTCGCTGTCGGCGACGTCGACCGGATAGGTCACCTGGCCGCGGCGGTCGAACATGAAGCTGACGCTGTTGGTCTCGCCGAGGTTGCCGCCCGATTTCGCGAAGGCGGCGCGCACGTCGCTCGCCGTGCGATTACGATTGTCGGTCAGCGCCTCGACGATGACGGCGACGCCGCCCGGACCGTAGCCCTCGTAGCGGACCTCCTCGTAATTGTCGCCGTCCTCGCCGCCGGCGCCGCGCTTGATGGCGCGGTCGACCGTGTCCTTGGGCATGTTCGCGACCTTCGCCGCGGTGACGGCGGCGCGCAGCCGCGGATTCGCCGCGGGATCGGGCAAGCCAGTCCGCGCCGCGGTCGTCAGCTCGCGGATAATCTTCGTAAAGACCTTGGCGCGCTTCTTATCCTGCGCGCCTTTGCGATGCATGATGTTCTTGAACTGGGAATGACCAGCCATCGAGATTCGCTTTTCTTTAATTGCACTGGATGAGGGACCGTCGCGCAGGCGGAAAGACGGTTAAGGCAACGGGCCTGCCTAGCAAGCCAATATGGCAGGATTGGGGCGCCGTCAAACCCCCGATACCACCCCTAGCTGCAACCCAACGTTTTGAAGCTCTTCGCCGTTCCCGCTATTGCCCGAAGTCGGTGGGGACATGCGGCATCAGCCTGCCGCCGAGGCGAATCGGCGCGATTCGCCGGGCGAGGCCGCTCCGATCGTCGGTCTCGACGAGGACGCCGCAGAGCGTCGCCGCGCCTTCGGCGACCTGCAGCCGCTCGCCGGGCATCTTCGTCAGGAAGCGGGCGATCGAGACCTCCTTGCGCATGCCGATCACCGAATCGTAGTCGCCGCACATCCCGGCGTCGGTCTGATAGCCGGTGCCGCCGGGCAGCACCTGGCAATCGGCGGTCGGAACATGGCTGTGCGTGCCGACGACCAGGGAGACGCGGCCGTCGAGGTAATGGCCCATCGCCATCTTCTCCGAGGTCGCCTCGCCGTGGAAGTCGATTACCGACGCCTGGACGGCGCGGAGCGGGTGGTCACCCACGATGACGGAGGCGGCGGCGAAGGGGTCGCCGAGGGCATCCATGAAGAGCCGCGCCATCAGATTGACGACGAGGATCCGCCGCCCGTCAGGCAGGGAGAAGACCTCGCTGCCGCTGCCCGGCGTGCCGGGCGGGAAATTGGCCGGGCGCAGCAGGCGGCGGTCCTCGGCGATATAGGGGACGATCTCGCGGCGATCCCAGACGTGGTTGCCGGTGGTGATCGCGTCGACGCCGCACTCGTAGAACTCACGGCAGATCTTGTCGGTGATGCCGAAGCCGGCGGCGGCGTTCTCGCCGTTGACGATGACGAAATCGAGCGACAGCTCGCGGCGGAGGCGTGGCAAATTGCCGGTGATCGCGGCGCGGCCCGATCGGCCGACGACGTCGCCGCACAGCAAGATCCTCAAATGACCAGTTCCATGAAATCGCCGCGGATCATCGAGAGAAGGAGGTGGCAGAGGAGCGTGCGGGAGAGAAGCAGGTGGAACCGCCTCGGCCGTCGATATGCGTTACCTCCGTGGCCCGCTTACGCAGGTGGGAGCCATATACCGGCACCAAGATGCCAACAGGGACAGCCCCCTAGGAGTAATAATCGGCCCTGGGGTACATGCTATCTAGCGCACCAGGCAGTCCCACCCGCTCTCTTATGTGGTGGTTTCGAGTCGTTCGGCAACTGCTTCGATGCGCGCCGCCAAACTTTCGATCCCGGCGGCGACCACCGCTTCGGTCGCGGCGTCGCGCTCCATGGCGGCGCTGGGGTTACCCGGGCGGCTGCGCTCGCGGCGCAGCGCCTCGGCAGCCTCGGCGAGCTCGTCGGCGATGACGAGCCCCGCCATCACCAACAGACGCCCCTCGCCGATATGGCCGCCCGACGCGCCACGCTTGACGAAATCGGCGATCTTCGAGTCGATGTACTGGCCGAGCTGGCTGATCCGAGCCTCCTGCCCCTCGTCGCAGGCGACGGGGTAGCGATGGCCGTTGATCGTAAGGACGACCTGCGGCATCAGCTCGCTCCCAGCGCCGCGTTCAGCCGCTCGATCGTCGCATCGAGCCGGCTGGCGACGCGGGTCGTCGTCGCCTCCAGCGCCGCATAGTTGTCCTTGGCGGCCGCGAGGTCGGCGACCAGGCGGCGGCTTTCCGCAGTGTCTTCGACACCGCGATCGCCGCGTCGTTCGACTGCCTTCTCGAGCCGCGCGACAGCCGCTTCCAAGCGGAGCGCCGCATTCTCGATCTTGCCCATCGATCTCCCAATCCAGAATCCGGCCAGCCACGGGCCTGCGATGAAAAGCAATTTACCCGCCGTGTGGCGAGGGCGTCAACGCGATCGCTCGGCGGGGTTGCGCTGCCGGGGCGGTGCATGCTTGGGACGGGCGACGCCGCCGGACCCCGGGGTTGCGCGACTTCCGGGCCGCAGGACTTGCCGGTTGACTGGCGGGAACCGGCCCGGCAAGGTGCCGCTCCCGTCATTCCGCGGGTGCGCGAGCACCCCCGCCAGTCAGCAAGCGATGGCCAGCCCAGCACCAGCCCCCCAGACCGCCGCCGCCCCGCTGCCCGAACCGCGCCACCGCGAGAAGCGGCGCCTCGCCGACGCCTTGCGCGCCCTGGCGATGGACGCCGTGGAGCAGGCCAAGTCCGGCCATCCCGGCATGCCGATGGGCATGGCGGACGTCGCGACGGTGCTGTTCGGCGAGCATCTCAAATTCGACCCGGCCCGGCCGGATTGGCCAGACCGCGACCGCTTCTTGCTCTCCGCCGGGCATGGCTCGATGCTGCTCTACGGCCTGCTGCATCTCACCGGCTATGCCGAGATGACGCTCGACGAGCTGAAGCGCTTCCGCCAGCTCGGCAGCCGCACCGCCGGCCATCCGGAATACGGCCACGCCAAGGGGATCGAGACGACGACCGGACCGCTCGGCCAGGGACTCGCCAACGCCGTCGGGATGGCACTCGGCGAGCGGCTGCTCAATGCGCATTTCGGCGACGATCTCGTCGACCACCATACCTATGTGATCGCCGGCGACGGCTGCCTGATGGAGGGGATCAGCCATGAGGCGATCTCGCTCGCCGGGCATCTCGGCCTCGCCAAGCTGACCGTGCTGTGGGACGACAATTCGATCTCGATCGACGGCGCCACCGGGCTCAGCGTCTCCGACGACCAGCTGCAGCGCTTCGCGGCGAGCGGCTGGGCGACCGAGCGGGTCGACGGCCACGACACCGATGCCGTCTCGGCGGCGCTGGCGCGGGCCCGCACGAGCGAGCTCCCGACGCTGATCGCCTGCCGCACCGTGATCGGCTTCGGCGCCCCGACCAAGGCCGGGACCTCGGCGGCGCATGGCTCGCCGCTCGGCGCGGGCGAGATCGCCGGCGCGCGCGAGCGGCTGGGCTGGTCCCATCGCCCCTTCGAGATCCCCGCGGAGATCCGCGCAGCCTGGCGCGAGATCGGCCAGCGCGGCGCCGCCGCCGCGACGGCATGGGAGCAGCGGCTCGCCGCCGCGCCCGCGGCCTGGCGCCAGGAGTTCCTGGCGCGGCAATCGGGCGAGATCCCGGCCGAGACTGCCGCGGCGCTCGACCAGATCCGGCAGAAATTCGCGGCCGAGGCGCCGAAGCTCGCGACGCGGCAATGCTCCGGCATGGTGCTCGACGCGATCGCCGCGACGCTGCCGGCGCTGGTCGGCGGCTCGGCCGACCTCACCGGCTCGGTCAATACCAAGGCAAAGAGCCAGAAGGACGTGACGCCGCAGGATTTCAGCGGCAGCTATATGTACTACGGTGTCCGCGAGCACGGCATGGCGGCGGCGATGAACGGGCTCGCGCTGCACGGCGGCATCATCCCGTATGGCGGCACCTTCCTGATCTTCTCGGACTACTGCAAGCCGGCGATCCGCCTCTCGGCGCTGATGGAGCAGCGCGTCGTCTACGTCATGACGCATGATTCGATCGGCCTCGGCGAGGACGGGCCGACGCATCAGGCGGTCGAGCAGCTCGCCGGGCTGCGCGCCATCCCCAACCTGCAGGTCTTTCGTCCGGCCGACGGGGTCGAAACCGCGGAATGCTGGGCCCTGGCCCTGGGATCGCGCGATCGGCCGTCGATCATGACCTTGACGCGGCAGGCGCTGCCGACGGTGCGGACCGGCGTGCCGGGCGAGAATCTCTCGGCCCGCGGCGGCTATGTGCTGGCCGATAGCGACGGCGCTCGGCAGGTGACCTTGCTCGCCACCGGCTCGGAGGTCTCGATCGCCCTCGCCGCCCGCGATGCGCTGCAGGCGCGCGGCGTTCCAGTCGCGGTCGTCTCGCTGCCATGCTGGGCGCTGTTCGACGCGCAGGATGCGAGCTATCGCGCCGCCGTGCTCGGCAGCGTGCCGCGCATCGCCGTCGAGGCGGCATCGCCGTTCGGCTGGGAGCGCTATACCGGCGGCGACGGCGCAATCGTCGCGATGCCCGGCTTCGGCGCCTCGGCGCCGGCCGAGGCTCTATACAAGCATTTCGGCATCACCGCCGAGAAGGTCGTCGAGGCGGCGCTTTTCCGGTTGGAGCAATTGCGCCGTTGAAACGTTCGTTTCGGCATCGATATTGGAGGATAGGATGACGATCAGGGTTGCGATCAACGGCTTCGGCCGGATCGGTCGGCTGGTGCTGCGCGCCGCCGTGGAGAATAGCCGCAACGACATCGAGGTCGTCGGTATCAACGATCTCGGCTCGGTCAAGGCGAATGCGCATCTCCTGAAATACGACAGCGTCCATCGCCGCTTCCCCCACGAGATCACCACCGGCGAGGATTGGATGGACGCCGGCACCGGAAAGATCAAGGTGACCGCCGAGCGCGACCCGGCCAAGCTGCCGTGGAAGGAGCTGAACGTCGACGTCGCGCTGGAATGCACCGGCATCTTCACCAAGCGCGACGGGGCGGCGAAGCATCTCGAGGCGGGCGCCAAGCGCGTCATCATCTCGGCGCCGGCCGAGGGCGCCGACCTCACCCTCGTCATGGGCGTCAACCAGGAGGCGCTGAAGGCCTCGCAGCAGATCATCTCGAACGCCTCGTGCACGACGAATTGCCTGGCGCCGGTCGCCTACGTGCTGCATCAGGCGGTCGGCATCGAGCGCGGCTTCATGACGACGATCCACTCCTATACCGGCGACCAGAACACGGTCGACACGCTGCACAAGGATCTTCGTCGGGCGCGCGCTGCCGCGCTCTCGATGATCCCGACCTCGACCGGCGCGGCGAAGGCCGTCGGTCTCGTCCTGCCGGCGCTCAACGGCAAGCTCGACGGCACCTCGATCCGCGTGCCCACACCCGACGTCTCGATGATCGACTTCAAGTTCGACGCGTCGCGCGACACCTCGGTCGCCGAGATCAACGACGCGATGGTCAAGGCCGCCGCCACGAGCCGGTTCAAGGGCATCCTCGCAATCAACACCGAGCCGACGGTGTCGAGCGACTTCATCCATGATTCGCACAGCGCCGTGTTCGACGTGACAGAGACCGTCGTGATCGAGAAGCGGTTCGTCCGCGTCATGGCGTGGTACGACAACGAGTGGGGCTTCTCGAACCGCATGGTCGACGCCGCCCTCGCCTTCGGCAAGCTCGGGTAAGCCACGATCGGCGAGCGCTGCGTCATCGTCCATTCGCTTGCGCATGCGCAGGCGGCGGTCGCCGCCGCGCAGGCGCTGGGATGCCCGGTGACGCTGGCGAGCGCGCCGGGCGCCGGCGCCTATGCCGGCGCGCCGTGGTTCGCCGGCATCGTCAAGCTGGCTGCGGCCGCGGCGCCGGGCTGCGCGGTTTCGGCAATCCTCGATTGCGGCGACGAGCCCGGCACAGTCCTCGCCGCCTTGCGCACCGGGTTGCGCCGGGTGCGCTTCACCGGCGCCGCGGAGACCGCCGCACGCCTCGCCGAGATCGCCGGCCACTACGGCGCGACGATCGAGGGGCCGGGTGCGGCGCCGGCGCTCGACCTTCTCGATGCCCGGGATCCTGAGACGGCGTGTCGCACATACCTTACCGGGAACGGTACGATCGGCTGAGCCGTTCGCCGACTTTCCGGGGGCGCGCGCTTCTGATATACCGCCGCCAGCCCCCACCCTGCCCTGAGCCATAAGAATTGAGGGACTCGCCATGAGCATCACCGAACCCGTCAAACGCATCCTCGACAATTACGAGAGCGACAATCCCGGCACCAAGGCGAACCTTGCACGGATTCTCAACCAGGGCCGCCTCGGCGGCACCGGCAAGCTCGTCATCCTGCCGGTCGACCAGGGCTTCGAGCATGGCCCGGCGCGCAGCTTCGCCGCCAACCCGGCCGGCTACGACCCGCACTACCATTACCAGCTGGCGATCGACGCCGGTCTCTCGGCCTATGCCGCGCCGCTCGGCTTCCTCGAGGCCGGGGCATCGACCTTCGCCGGGCAGATCCCGCTGATCCTCAAGGTCAACAGCGCCAACAGCCTGGCGCGCGCCAAGGAGGCCCCGACGCAGGCGATCACCGCCAGCGTCCAGGACGCGCTGCGCCTCGGCTGCTCGGCGATCGGCTTCACGATCTATCCCGGCTCCGACCTCGCCTACGACATGATGCAGGACATCGCCGCGATGGCCGCCGAGGCCAAGTCGGTCGGGCTCGCCGTCGTCATCTGGTCCTACCCGCGCGGCGGCAGCCTCTCGAAGGCCGGCGAGACGGCGATCGACATCTGCGCCTATGCGGCGCACATGGCGGCGCTGCTCGGCGCCCATATCATCAAGGTCAAGCCGCCGACCGGCGAGCTCGAGCTCGACGCCGCCAAGAAGGTCTACGAGGCGCAGAAGATCGACATCTCGACGCAGGCGGCGCGCTATCGCCATGTCGTGCAAGCCTGCTTCAACGGCCGCCGCATCGTCGTCTTCTCGGGCGGCGAGGCGAAGGACGACGAGGGGCTGTTCGCCGAGGTCCGTGCCATCCGCGACGGCGGCGGCAACGGTTCGATCATCGGCCGCAATACCTTCCAGCGGCCGCGCGACAAGGCGCTCAAGATGCTCGACCAGATCATCAAGATCTACAAGGGCGAGGCCTGACCGCCGGCGAGCGTCCGATGGCCGACGACGAGGCGGGCTGCCGCCTCTATCTCGTGACGCCGCCGGTGCTCGAGCCGGCGGCGTTCCGCGACATCCTCGCCGCCGCGCTCGACGGCGGCGACGTCGCCTGCGTCCAGCTGCGCCTCAAGGACGTGCCCGACGATGTCGTGCGACGGGCCTGCGACGCACTGCTGCCGGTGGCGCAGCAGCGCGACGTCGCGTTCATTCTCAACGACCGGCCCGACCTCGCCGCGGCGACCGGCTGCGACGGCGTCCACGTCGGCCAGCAGGACGCATCCTACGACGAGGCGCGGCGCCTCATGGGACCCGACCGCATCGTCGGCGTCACCTGTCATGACAGCCGCGACTTCGCGATCGACGCCGCCGAGGCCGGCGCCGACTACGTCGCCTTCGGCGCGTTCTATCCGACCACGACGAAGCCGTCGCGCTATCGGCCGGAGCCCGATCTCCTCGCCTGGTGGAGCGAGATGATGACCGTGCCCTGCGTCGCGATCGGCGGCATCACCGCCGCGAACTGCGTCCCGCTGGTCCGCGCCGGCGCCGATTTCATCGCCGTCGTCACTGCTGTCTGGAATCATCCCGACGGCCCCGCCGCGGCAGTGCGCGAGATCAACGCGGCGATCGCCGCCGCCGGGGCGCTCACCGCTCCTTAGGCACCCTGTGCTAGGCTCCGGAGTCGCCGGGCAACGGCGGCGGGGAGGAAGCCATGCGACTCGACCTCATTCTCGCAAGCATCGCGCTCGTCTTCGCGGTCTTGGCCGGGCCAGCAGGCGCCGCCGAGGAGCGCATCGAGATCGCGACCCGGCAAGGCGTCACGCAGCCCTTCTACCTCACGAAACCGGCCGGGTCGGCGGCGGCGACGCTGATCCTCTTCACCGGCGGCAACGGCGCGCTGCGCAACTACGGACCGCCCGATATCAGGCACGGCAATTTCCTCGTCCGCTCGCGCGAGCTCTTCCTCGATCAGGGCTTCAATGTCGCCGTCGTCGATCTGCCCTCGGATGCGCCGAACGGACTCGGCGGCACCCGCCTCTCGAAGGCGCATCAGACGGATATCGCCGCGGTGATCGCCTATCTGCGGCAGCTCAAGGCGCCGATCTGGCTGGTCGGCACCAGCATGGGGACGATCTCGGCGGCGAACGGCGGGACGCTACAGACCGGCGGCCCCGACGGCATCGTCCTGACGTCGAGCATCATCAGTGCCGGCGGACAGAATACCGGCCGCGTCGCCGACGTCGGTCCGGAGAAGGTGAAGGTCCCGACCCTCTTCGTCCACAATCGCGACGATGCCTGCCGGTTCTGCTCCTACGGCGACGTCCCGGAGCTGATGAGCCGCTTCACCGGTGCGCCGCGCAAGGAGCTGATCACCTTCGAGGGCGGCGACCCGACCCGCAGCGATCCCTGCGAAGCGCTGTCACGCCACGGCTATATCGGGCTCGAGCCGAAGGTCGTCGCGGCGATCGGGGCGTGGATCAAGGGGAAGTAGAGGCTAGTCTTCGCCTGCCTTCCCTGCGCCTTTACCGTCTTCCCCACCCTTACCGCCTTCGCGAACGCGGGATCCATTCGTCCGGCAACTCGATATCGGCATAATGGATCCCGGCCGTTCGCGGGGAAGACGGTGGAGGGTGTATGGACACGGGAAACGCCAAATCTTGACGCTCTCGCTGGTACCATCGATCACATGACCGGCGCCCAGATCACCTCGTCGATCGACGCGGCGCCGATGGCCAGCATGATCAACCGGTCGATGCCGAGGGCGATGCCTGCGCAGTCCGGCATTCCATGTTCGAGCGCCGCCAGGAAATCCTCGTCGACCGGGTAGTCGTAGCCGTAGAGCGTCCGTTTGCGCGCCTGGTCGGCCGCAAAACGGGCGCGCTGCGCCGTCGCATCGGTCAGCTCGCCGAAGGCATTGGCGAGCTCGAGGCCGCAGACGTAGAGCTCGAAACGCTCGGCAAGGCGGGGATCGCCAGGCTTGGGGCGCGACAGCGCGGCGAGCGAGACCGGATAGTCGTAAAGCACCGTCGGCATGACCGCTCCTAGCTGCGGCTCGATGCGGTCGAGAAAAATGCGAAAAAAGAGATCCTCCCAATCGTCGCCTGGGTGCGGTTCGATGCCGATGCCGCGGGAGGCGACGGCGAGACGTTCGAGATCGGGACGCGCCGGATCGGGCGCCGTCGCCAGTACATCGAAGCCGCAGAACCGCTCGAACGCCTCCGCCACGGTGAGATATTCCCACGGCGGCGCCGGATCGCAGCTCCTGCCCTGCCACGTGAAGGCGCCGGCACCGGCCGCGGCGAGGGCGGCGCGCAGCAGGTTCTCGCAGTCGGCCATGAGATCAAGGTAGGTCGCGCCGGTGCGATACCATTCGAGCATGCTGAACTCGGGATGGTGCGTGCGCGAGCGCTCGCCGTTGCGGAAGACGTGGGCGAGCTGGAAGATGCGCGGCAGCCCGGCGACGAGCAGCTTCTTCATGGCGAATTCCGGCGAGGTATGGAGATGGCGGACCGCTACCTCGCCTTCGGGCGATCGCAGCTCGGTCGAGAACGCCATCAAATGCGGCTCCAGCCCGGGCGACACCTGCAGCGCCGGCGTCTCGACCTCGAGAAACCCTTGCGCTGCGAAAAACCCGCGGATCGCCGCCAGGATGCGGCCCCGCGCCTCGAGCGTCGCGCGTCGCGCGGCAAATCGCTCGGGATGCCACCAAGCCTGGGCGGGGTTCGTCATGTGTACGCGCCTTGTCGACTGCGGATCGGCGAGGTTTAGGCCTTTGCGCGGCCGCCGCCAACCGCCGCGCGGGGCAGAGTCCGCTTCCTTTGCCGCAGCCAAGCTGATAGGAACTGCCGCTTCAACCCCAATCCGCAAGACACCGAGACCGACGCATGAAGATCAGTGCCATCGAAATCAAGCCGGGCGCCGTCCTGGAGCACCAGGGCAAGCTGTGGATCGTCCTGAAGCGCGAGCTGGTGCAGCCCGGCAAAGGCGGCGCCTTTGCCCAGGTCGAGATGCGCGACCTGCGCGCCGGCAACAAGACGATCGAGCGTTTCCGCACCCAGGAGACGGTCGAGCGCGTCCGCCTCGACGAGCAGGAGATGCAGTTCCTCTATTTCGAGGGCGACGTCGCGACGTTCATGGACAACGAGAGCTATGAACAGATCCAGGTGAACCGCGAAATGATCGGCGAGCCCGCTGATTTCCTGCACGACGGGATGACCTGTAAGGTCATGCTCTACGAGGGCCAGGCGCTCTCGGTCGAGCTGCCGCAGAGCGTCACGGTGACGATCGACGAGGCCGATCCGGTGGTCAAGGGCCAGACCGCCTCGTCCTCGTACAAGCCGGGCAAGCTCGCCAACGGCCGGCGCGTCATGATCCCGCCGCATATCGAGGCCGGGACCCGCATCGTCATCAATACTGCTGACGGCATGTATATCGAACGTGCCAAGGACTAGGCGATTGTCCCTCCGCTTTGACGTCGTGACAGGCTGATGGCCGTCCGGTCGCCCAATATCAACGTGATGACCGCTGCCGCGCTCAAGGCGGCGCGCGGCCTGATCCGCGACTTCGGCGAGGTCGAGAATCTGCAGGTTTCGATCAAGGGCCCCGCCGATTTCGTCTCGACGGCCGACCTCAAGGCCGAGAAGACGCTGCGCGCCGAGCTGACCAAGGCGCGGCCCGGCTATGGGCTGCTGATGGAGGAGTCCGGCGAGACCAACGGCGACGGGAAGCATCGCTGGATCGTCGATCCGCTGGACGGCACCACGAACTTCCTGCACGGCATCCCGCATTTCGCAATCTCGATCGCGCTGGAGCGCGACGACGAGATCGTCGCCGGCGTCATCTACGAGCCGTTGCGCGACGAGATGTTCTGGGCCGAGAAGGGCGGCGGCGCCTGGCTCAACGACCGCCGGCTGCGCGTCTCGGCGCGGCGCAGTCTCGCGGACTCGCTGATCGGCACCGGCATCCCCTTCCGCGAGCGCGGCGACCATCCGGCCTATATCGCGACGCTGGCGGCGGTCATGGGCCAGACCGCCGGCGTCCGCCGCCAGGGCGCGGCGGCGCTCGACCTCGCCTATGTCGCGGCCGGCCGCTACGACGGCTTTTGGGAATTCGGCCTCGCCCCGTGGGACATCGCAGCCGGCATCCTGCTGATCCGCGAGGCCGGCGGCTACATCAGCGACACCAGCGGCGGCCACGACATGCTGATTACCGGTAACGTCATCGCCGCCAACGCTCACCTGCATCTGCCGCTCGCCTCGCTGCTCAAGGAGGCCGCTAAGCGCCACGGAGTGCCTGGCTGAGCCGCGTCGGGTGCCCCGCGTCGGCTCGCGGCAAATGATTTGGGGCGCCGCGGGCGATGCGCTATTTTGTCCGAGCGATGCCCCGCAACGAAGCCGTATCCAACGGAGAACGACCGGAATGACGGTCCCGACGATGCGTCCCGACGACCGCCGGAAGACTGCGTCGTGGCTCGTTTGCGGCACGATCGCGCTTGCGCTCCTCACTTTGCCGAGTACCGCCGATGCCGCGGCAGCGGTCGAGGTCGACCTCGGAGCGCTCGATGCGCTGCCGCCGGCGACCGCCGCCGCGCCGGGTGCCGTGCGTCTGCGACCGCCGACGCCCGCGAAGCCGGCAGCGACCGCCGCCAAGCCTGCGCCGACGGCTGCCAAGGCGCCGCCGGCGGAGCCCTCGGCTGGCGCCGCAAAGCCTGGCTCGCGATCGACCCTCCGCCTGACGCCCTCGATGGGCGCGCCAGCCGATTCAACACCCGCCGAGGCAGCGGCGGCGCCGGCCGTGGTGCCTCCGCCGCCCAGCGCCGCGCCTGCCGCCGCCGCTCCGCCGCTGCCCGGCCAAGCAGCGACATCGCCGCCGCTAGCGGCGCTTCCGCCCCCGCCTCCGCCGGCGACGACACCTGCTGCGACGACGACGCCGAGCGGCCGCCTGCTGTTCACCGGCAGCAGCTTCGATCTCTCGGCCGACGCCAAGAGCGAGCTCGACGGCGTTGCCAAGCGCCTCGCCGGCGACCCGCGTCTCTACTTGCAGCTCATGGCTTATGCTGGCGGCAGCGGCGACGGCAGCGAGGCACGCCGGCTGTCGCTGTCTCGCGCCCTCGCCGCGCGCAGCTATCTCCTCGACCACGGGATCGACGGCAAGCAGGTCGACGTCCGTCCGCTGGGGAACAAGTCCGAGCCCGGCCTGCCGCCTGACCGCATCGATTGCGTCGTCACCACGCGCTGAGACGCGAGCTCCCCGTCTTGCGAGGAACCCAACCTTGACCCGACCGCAGCGCTACCTCAACCGGATGATCCTTTTCCTCGTCGCGGTCATCGCCGTCTGCAGCGTCATCGCGCCCGCGCTGTACAACGCCTTCATGGGCAACCCCGCGTTGAACGGGATCATCATGGGGGCGATGCTGGTCGGCATCATCTACATCTTCCGCCAGGTCGCGACGCTGACGCCCGAAGTCGCCTGGATCGAGCAGTACCGCCGCCGCGAAGGCGCCGCCGGTCCCCCGTCGTCGCCGCCGCGCCTGCTGGCGCCGATGGCGACGATGCTGGGCGAGCGCCGTGGCGGCCGCGTCAGCCTCTCGGCGATCGCCATGCGCTCGCTGCTCGACGGCATCGCGACGCGGCTCGACGAGGCGCGCGAGCTGTCGCGCTACTTCATCGGCCTGCTCGTCTTCCTCGGCCTGCTCGGGACCTTCTATGGCCTGCTCGAGACGCTGCACTCGGTCGGCGGGGTCATCAACAATCTCTCGGTCGGCGGCGGCGACGTCGCCCGAGCCTTCAACGATCTGAAGAACGGGCTCAACGCGCCGATCGCCGGCATGGGAACGGCGTTCAGCGCCTCGCTCTTCGGCCTCGCCGGCTCGCTCGTCTTGGGATTCCTCGATCTGCAGGCGGGTCAGGCGCAGAACCGCTTCTACAACGATCTCGAGGAATGGCTGTCGAGCTATACGCGGCTGTCGGGCGGCGGGCCGCTCTCGGAGTCCGGCGACGCGTCGGTGCCCGCCTATATCCAGGCCCTGCTCGAGCAGACCGCGGACAGTCTCGAGAACCTCCAGCGCATCATCGGCCGCGGCGAGGAGAGCCGCATCTCGGCCAATTCCAGCATCGTCAACCTAACCGACAAGCTGGCGACCCTCGGCGACCAGATGAAGGCCGAGCAAGGTCTCATGGTGCGTCTTGCCGAGAGCCAGATGGAGCTGAAGCCGGTGCTGAGCCGCCTCGCCGATTCGGTCGGTCGCGGCGGCGACGACGCGCAGCGCGGCCATCTCCGCAACATCGAGACCTATCTGGCGCGGCTCTCCGAGGAGCTGTCGCAAGGCCGCATCCAGACGGTGCAGGAGGTGCGCAGCGAGATTCGCCTGCTCGCCCGCACCATCGCCGCCCTGGCCGAGGAAAGCGAGCGCTAAGCCGCCATGTCGATCGCCCGCCGTTCCCGCCGCACCGAGGTCAACATCTGGCCGGCCTTCGTCGACGCGCTGGGCCAGCTCGTCATCGCTATCGTCTTCCTGCTGCTGATCTTCACCGTCGCGCAGTTCCTCACGACCGATGCGCTCTCCGGCCGTGATCAGGCGCTGCAGCGGCTGACGCAGCAGATCAACGAGCTGACCGATCTGCTCAGCCTCGAAAAGCGCGCCAACGCCGACCTCCAGCTCAACGTCGCGACGCTGTCCTCGCAGCTGCAGAGCGCGAACGCCGCGAAGGACGCGCTGACGGCACGGCTTGCCGAGCTCGGCAACCAGGCGCAGGACGCCGCCGGCCGCGCCAGCCGGCTCGACGAGAACGCCCAGGATCTGGCGTCGCGCCTCGCGGCGGCGCAGCAGGCGCTGGCGCAGCGCCAGGCGCAGTCCGACGACCTCGCCAAGGAGCGCCAGCTCAGCAAGGAGGCGCAGGACACGGTTGCGCTGCTGAACCAGCAGATCGCGGCGCTGCGCGACCAGCTCCAGCGGGTCTCGGCAGCGCTTCAGCTGGCCGAGACCAAGGACCGCGATTCGCAGGCCCAGATTTCCGATCTCGGTCGGCGCCTCAACCTCGCCCTCGCCAGCAAGGTCGAAGAGCTCGCGCGGTTCCGCTCGGAATTCTTCGGGCGGCTGCGCCAAGTGCTCGGCGACCGCCAGGACATTCGCGTCGTCGGCGACCGCTTCATCTTCCAGTCCGAGGTGCTGTTCGCCCCGGCGAGCGCCGAGCTCGGCGACGATGCCAAGGCTCAGCTGACGCCGGTCGCGAACGCGATCAAGGAGCTGATTCCCAAGATTCCGAGCGATCTCAACTGGGTGCTGCGCGTCGACGGCCACACCGACCGGCGGCCGATCAACACGCCGCAATTTCCCTCGAACTGGGAGCTCTCGACTGCGCGTGCCATCTCGGTCGTCAAATTCCTGGTATCGCAGGGCGTCCCGGCCGATCGCCTCGCCGCCGCCGGATTCGGCGAGTTCGTGCCGATCGACCCCGGCAACGACGAGGCGGCATTCCGCCGCAACCGGCGGATAGAGCTGAAGCTCACCGACCGCTGAACGCGGGGCGGCTCGGGCCGAGCCGGCGACTCGGCGGCTTGCGTCGTACCGAAGCCTTCGTTATAAAGCGCGCTTCTTGTACGGAGTTTCAGGCGATGAAGGACGGCATTCACCCGGATTACCACGAAATTACCGTGGTGATGACCGACGGCACCTCGTACCAGACGCGGTCGACGTACGGTAAGGCGGGCGATACGTTGCGGCTCGACATCGACTCGAAGTCGCATCCGGCCTGGACCGGCGGCCAGCAGCGCCTGCTCGACACCGGCGGTCAGCTGGCGCGTTTCAACAAGCGATTCCAAGGCTTTACGGCTAAGAAATAGAGGCTGCGCGGCTCACGCCGCGTTGCGTCGCACCATCTCGTCGAGGCGGGCGACGCGAAGATAGAGGCGGCGCGAGCGATCGAGCAGCTCGCGGAAATACCGCGGCAGGGAGTCGTGCTCGGCGTCTGCCTGGTCGGTCATGCAGATCTCGATCTCGGCAAGCGGCTTGTGCTGCGCGACGACCTGCTCGTTGCTGAGCTCGCCGGCGTGGATCGCCTTCTGTGCCAGCAGCCAGGCCATCACCTGGGTCAGCCGCGCGGTAACGCGCAACGCCTCACAGCACAGCAATGCGCCGACGGTCGGCGCGAGCTCGTCGCGATCGCGTTTCTGGTCATGCGCGACATAGTCGCGAACCTCGACGAGCAGGCCCATCGTCTCGTCGTAGGTTTTGCTGAAAAATGCCGTCGGCGCGGTCTGAGCGGACAATCGCATCTCCTGTTGGCCGGCACTATGCGACAAGCGGGTTAAGGATTTCCACCCTCTCGCTGCATCATTTGCTGCGATTTCGCCTCTTGAACACCGGCCAGCGCTGATTATCTCCAACCCGTCGGACGCCGCCCAGCGGGTTCGGCGCTGACGACGGTGCTTGGCCATGACGGCGGCATCGAACCCATATTGCTCATCAGAGGATGTGGACCATGAATACGCTCGATTTCTCTCCCCTCTTCCGCTCGACGATCGGCTTCGACCGCCTGACCCGGCTGGCCGACGCGGCAGCGCGTGCCGACGTCTCCTATCCGCCCTACAACATCGAGAAGACCGGTGAGGATTCCTACCGCCTCAGCATGGCGGTCGCCGGTTTCGGCGTGGACGATCTCGAGATCCGCGTCCAGGAAAACGCGCTCTACGTGATCGGCAAGGCGGCGGCCGAAGAGGATGCGTCGCGCTATCTGCACCGCGGCATCGCCCGCCGCGCCTTCGAGCGCCGCTTCCAGCTCGCCGACACCATCAAGGTGACGGGCGCCGGCCTCGACAACGGGCTGCTCCACGTCGAGCTGGTCCGCGAGGTCCCGGAAGCGCTGAAGCCGCGGACGATCAAGATCAATGCCGGTCCCGCCCAGGTCAAGACGATCGAGCAGGCGCCGGTCGAGAAGGCAGCGTAACTTTCTGATACTCGGAAGAAGCCCCGGCCGGCGTGCCGGGGCTTTTTCTTGTCCGGGCGGTAACGTTCCCCGGCGGGAATAGCGCTTGAGCGCCGCTGCCGGATCGCGTCAAATCGCCGGCACTCGATCGGGGGGATGAGCACGGCGATGAAGGCAGCGTTCTTTTCCTCGGTCTTCTATCTCGGGCCGGCGACCCCGGGCTGGCCATCGCCGGCCGATCCCTATTCCGATGCCGAGGCGGCGCGCTCGCTGCAGCGCGCGCTCGACCAGTTCCGCTTCGCCGACGAGAGTGGCTGGGACTGGGTGACGCTGGCCGAGCACCATTTCGGCCCCTTCGGCCTGACGCCGAATCCGATGGTCTTCGCCGGCGCGCTGACGCAGACCGTGAAGCGCGCCAAGATCGCGCTGCTCGGCCCGACCGTGCCGATTCTCGACCCGGTCCGCGTCGCCGAGGAATACGCCATGCTCGACACGATGTCGGGCGGCCGGATCGTCGCCGGGCTGATGCGCGGCACCCCCAACGAATACGTCACCTACAACACCAACCCGGCGGAATCGCGCGAGCGGTTCGAGGAGGCGCTGCTGCTGATCCGCCGCGCCTGGACCGAGAAGGAGGTCTTCGGCTGGCAGGGGCGGTTCTACCAATACCGCGCCGTCTCGATCTGGCCGCGTCCGCTCCAGGCGCCGCACCCGCCGCTGTTCATGTCGGGATCGAGCCCGGAGAGCGGCACTTTCGCGGCGCAGAACCGGGTCGGGCTCGGCCTCGCGGTGACGACCGTGCCGCTCGCCGCCAAGGCCGCGCTTCATTACCGCGAGGAGGCGGCGCGCGCCGGCTGGCAGCCGACCGCCGACGATATCCTTTACCGTCTGAGCTTCCACGTCGCCGAGAGCGACGACCAGGCGCTGCGCGATTTCGAGGACGGGCTGCGCGAGCGGCAGCGCGGCAGCCCGGTGCTGGCCAACCGCGCCCTCGAGGCGGCGGTCGCCGCGACCGGCTATTACGGCGGCGATCTGTCGCGCCAGCGCGAGCGCAACCTCGCCAAGCACGGGCTCGACGACCGGATCGCGCTCGGCCAGATCGTCATCGGCAGCCCCGACACGGTCGTCCAGCAGATTGCGGCGATCGCCGCGCGATCGGCTGCGGCGTCCTCGATCTCGTCGCCGCCGTGCAGATCGGCGAGCGGACGAGCAAGTCGATCGCGCTCTTCGGCGAGAAAGTGCTGCCGCGGATCCGCGGCATGTGAAGCTCGACCGGCGCGCCGGTGCCCGGCATGGGAGCAATGCAGCCGTGGCGGCAATGCCGGACGGGACGCTCCCCATGTATCGCGGCAGATGACGCTCGAGGATGGAAGGTTCTCACCGGAATGGCGAAGCTCCTGCTGGCGACGGTCGCCGTAATTTTCCTTGCCGGCTGCGCTGCCGATACCATTCCGCCCGGCACCGGCCGCTCGCGTCAAGCATGCTGCGGCGGCGAGCTTTGGCAATACTCGGATCATCAATAGAGACGGCACCGGCACAAATTTAGGCGACGCCGCCTTATTTGACGGCGCGCACCCGCGGACTGCGCCGATCTCCATCCCTACCAAGCGCCCACCGTCCGCTCTGCTGCCTCCTCCGTCATGCCCGGGCTCGACCTGGGCATCCACGTGATTGTCACGAAGCGCAAGTGCTTGAAATATCATACGGGCCCAGGCGCGTGGATGCTCGGGGCAAGCCCGGGCATGACGGCTGAGAAAAAGCCATTACTCAGCAATCGCTGATCTGACCGCCGCAGCGTCTTACCCTTGGCATTCGATTTGCATCAACTCGGTAAAACGATCGAATCCCGTCTTGTATGCAAGATTGTGAGGCGTGATGAGCGTCATCGAAGCCGAACCCTATGATTTCGAGCTATCGCCGTCGCGGGCGGCGATGCTCATCATCGACATGCAGCGCGATTTCCTCGAGCCCGGCGGTTTCGGCGATGCGCTCGGCAACGACGTCACGCTGTTGCGCAAGACGATCGCGCCGACCCGCCGCCTGCTCGATGCGGCGCGGCGTGCCGGGCTGACGATCATCCATACGCGCGAGGGCCACCGCGCCGATCTGGCCGATCTGCCGCCGGCCAAGAAGGCGCGCGGCCGGTTTGCGACGGGCATCGGAGATGCCGGCCCAATGGGGCGGATCCTGGTGCGCGGCGAACCCGGCCACGACATCATCCCAGAGCTCTATCCGCTGCGCGGCGAGCCGGTCATCGATAAGCCGGGCAAGGGCGCGTTCCACGCCACCGACCTCGATGCGATCCTCAAGAACCTCGGCATCGCCCAGCTCATCGTCTGCGGCGTCACCACCGAGGTTTGCGTCAATACCTCGGTCCGCGAGGCGAACGACCGCGGCTACGACTGCCTCGTCGTCTCGGATTGCGTCGGCTCGTACTTCCCCGAGTTCCAGGAAATGGGGCTTCGCATGATCAAGGCGCAAGGCGGCATCTTCGGCTGGGTCGCGCCATCGGAGGCCGTCATCGCCGCGCTTCCCTCCACTTAGACGTCATTCGCCCCGGCTTTCCGGTTCCGTCCACCCCAGCGTAAGGAGATACCGCCATGACGATTGCGACGACGGCAAGTTCACCCCGCTGGTGGGTCCCAGGCGACTGGAATGCTCTCTTCGGCTTCGGCACCAACATCCTCGTCAACGTCCTCGTACTGACCGGGCTGCTGCGCTTCGTCCTCAAGATGCCCGATACGCTGGTCTTCGGCCGCATCTTGCCGGCCGTCGGGCTGATGCTGTTCCTCAGCACGATGTACTACGCCTGGCTCGGCTATCGCCTCGCCAAGCGGACCGGGCGGAGCGACGTCTGCGCCCTGCCCTCGGGCATCAGCGTGCCGCACATGTTCGTCGTCACCTTCGTCATCATGATGCCGATCCTCGCCCGCACCCAGGATCCGGTGCAGGCCTGGGAAGCCGGACTGACCTGGGTCTTCATCCAGAGCTTCGTGCTGATGGCCGGCGGCTTCGCGGCGCCGTGGATCCGCAAGATCACCCCGCGCGCCGCGCTGCTCGGCTCATTGGCCGGCATCTCGATCACCTTCATCTCGATGAGTCCGGCCGAGCAGATGTTCTCGACGCCGGTGATCGCCCTCATCTGCTTCGCGATCATCCTCGCCAGCTGGTTCGGCGGCATCCGCTACTACAAGGGCATTCCGGCCGGGCTCGTCGCGATCGGCGTCGGCACGGTCATCGCCTGGGGCTCGAATCTCTTCGGCTTGCACTACGGCGACCTCAGCATCGCCAGCCTGACCGGGTCGCTCTCGAACTTCGGCTTCGAGTATCCGCTGCCGGCGATCGGCCACGTCTTCTCGGGCTTCAAGTTCCTCGGGATCATCCTCGTCACCGCGATCCCCTTCGGCATCTACGACCTCGTCGAGGCGATGGACAACGTCGAAAGCGCCTCGGCCGCCGGCGATCCCTTCCCGACGACTCGCGTCCTGACCGCCGACGGCGTCATCAGCCTGATCGGCTGCCTGATGGGCAACCCGTTCATCAACGCCGTCTACATCGGCCATCCCGGCTGGAAGGCGATGGGCGGCCGGCTTGGCTATTCCGCGGCGACCGGCATCCTCATCCTGCTGCTGACCTGGCTCGGAATCATCTCCCTGCTGCTGGCGCTGATCCCCGTCGTCGCCATCCTGCCGATCCTGCTCTACATCGGCATGCTGATCG
>JAQGID010000116.1 GCA_028291405.1 Rhodospirillales bacterium
GCCGCTGCTCCTTGAGCCGCCGGGCGATCTCGAGCGAGATTCGTCCGTTCCAGACGTAGGAGCTGAAGCCGACGACGTCGCAATCGAGGAGCTGGCTGACGGCATCGCCGATGCCGACACGCTTGTAGATCGGCAAGGCGAAACGGTAGCGATCCGGGTTCACCGCCTTGTGCCGCACATAGGCTTCCAGCACGGCGACGGAATAGGGGAGATAATTTTGGCCGGAAAAGCTGTTGTTGATCTGGACGAGACCGACGGCGACGCACGCATCGGCGTGCGCTGAACTGTTCTCGCTCGCCGGATTTTGGTGCGGCAGCGCAGTCATGCGATTCCTTCCCTCAGCCTAGCTACTGAGGTTTCTCACAGGACAAAGCGCTTGGCAAGCTTGTGCTGTCCGTGGAGCGGCGAAATTGGAATGCGGCGAGAGAATCCCGAGCTTCACAAGTCAGAAACGTCTAATCATCTCCATTGGCAGAGCGCCGTTGCCGCAGATGACGAGCGGTCCCGTCTTCGCTTCGACCTGCTCTTTGGGCCAATTCGTGTTTGCTCGCAACGCGATTGAAGCTGTGGACATAATGCTGCGGACGCGAACTGCTGGCCACGAGCAGATCCAGCATCGCTACTCGAGCGCTTGCACAATGGCACAGGCAAACATCGACAGGAGCGTTTCCTTACCCAAGCGCTTCTTCGGTCGTTGCAAGTGCTCTGCCGCCTACCGCGTCAACTTCGCCGCGAGAGAACTTGCGGTGCCGGAACGAGTCGATCGGGCGATCGACTAGCAAGACGATTGGCACGGAGAAGGCAATGGTGAGGGCGGTTGCCCAGATCGCGAGAGTGGGTAGCGCCGTGCCGGCACGGGCCACCAGGCCGATCATCGCCAAATGCACGAGATACATGGGATATGACAAGTCGCCGAGCGCCCGGTCAAAGCGCCATGTTCTCGACGCGTGAAACAACCACGGCAATATGAGAGCGATTAACAGCACGAAAATCGCATAGGCCCAGTCTCCCAAGCGGCCGCTGATATGCTGATAGCGAAAACTATAGAGACAGATCGCGCTGAGTGCGAGTGCCGCGACCGTATAGGTGGCAGCACGCGGCGGCCGATCGTTCAAAGCGAAGAAATAGAAGCGACAGGCCATCGCGCCGAGCCCGAAGGTGGCGATCTCAGTCGGAAAGAAGGCGTTTCGCCAGTCGACCGCGGTGAAGCCGACACTAAGCATCGCAACGCGCAGAAAGATGCTGACGGCGATAATGGCCAGAAGCAGACTTGTCCGCCTGGTCAGCAGAAATGGCGCGGAAAGATAAAACCACAGTTCAATTGCTATCGACCAAGCTTGACCAAGCAACGGTAGCGACGAAGCGCGCAACCTGCCGGCGACTGGGTCCGGATTGCTAATAAGGTGCATGGTTCCGGCAACTGGATCATACAGCCCGAATCGGCCTAAGTCCTGGCCCAGGATGAAAAGGTTGGAAAACGCGTAGTAAATTTTCAACCCGAACGAACTATGGTGAAACACCTCTACTTGATCAAGTTCCGGCTGCCACGGATACTGGCCAACCATAACCACATAAATTATACTAATTGCGAGCACTAGGTAATATGCCGGGAAAATCCGCAACAAACGACTTTTGTAAAAATTCACAATCCAGCGCGCGGTTCCTTCATAGCGCTCTCTAATGACGAATTGAATGTAGAAACCGGATATCACGTAGAAGGCACTCACAGCCAAGCTGCCATTCAGCGGATGTCCGAGGAAACCAGCGGGAGCGTGCGACAGCAAAACGACCATCGCCAGCCAAAGGCGCAGAATTCCCATGTACCCCCCTAAGCACGTCGATCGAGCTTAGCCCGAGACGGCTGAACTGAAGGATTAGTCTGGAGTAGGGGCCGTGCCGACCGTGGTGATGGACGAAGCGTTTCTATTGCTCTCATCGTAGGCTGCAATCACGTCGTTGATATCGCCCACCGCCGTGACGTACCCGTGCTCTAGAAGGATTCCGCGGCTACACCATTCGGAGAGCAATTGCATCGAATGGGAAGCAAGCACCAGGATGCTCGACTGGTTGACAAACGTCGCCATCCTCTTTTGCGCCTTGTCGAGGAAACGGGCATCTCCCGCGCCCAACCATTCGTCCATGATTAAGATCTCAGGTGTGATGCAGGTCGAAATGCCGAATGCCAGCCGCACCATCATGCCCGAGGAGTAGGTCCGAACCGGCATATCCAGGTAGCTTCCAAGTTCGGTAAAATCCGCCACTTCGTCCACGTGGATCCGCATGTCGCGCGGACGGATGTCCATGTACATGCCGCGCAACACAATGTTTTCGCGGCCGGTTGCGTCGGGATTGAGCCCGACCGAGACGTCGACCAGGGCCGACACTCGGCCTGCAGAGCGGAAACTACCGCGCGTGGGCTCGTAGATGCCCGCGAGGACCTTGAGGAGGGTCGTCTTGCCGGCGCCATTGGCGCCGAGAAGCGCGATACGTTCGCCTTCCTCGATATCGAAGCTTACATCCCTCAGCGCCTTCACCGTGACGCGCTGCAGCGCATCGCGGGCGAGATTGCCGTGCGTGGAGGCGGCGAGGAGCGCCTTCTTGAGCGATCGGCTGCTGCCCTGATACAGCGGAAAATCGACGCAAATGTCGCGAGCGCGAAGAAAATTCATGAGGTCCTAAAAAATCCAATAGGCGATACGCGATCGAAACCGCGCAAAAGTCACGAAAGTCACGCAGCAGCCGAGAATCGTCACGACGATCAGAGAAATCCAGGAATATGGCGCGGGGCTCAGTCCGAGAAGCGGTGCCCGCACGACATCGACGGCGGAAAACAATGGATTAATCTCCGCCAGCGTCCTGAAATCTCCGAGGGCATCCGGCGGCCAGAATATCGGAGTGACAAAGAAAAGCACCTGAATGAAGTTCGACACTATCGGCGGAATGTCCCGGAATCGCGCACTTGCCATCCCCAGCAGGATGCTGAGCCAGACCCCATTTACGGCGAGCAAGATTAGGGCGGGAATGATAGAGAAAATCTCCCAACTGATCGCCTTTTGCGGGAGGACGATGAGAACGATCGGAACGATCGCAAAATTATGGGCGAAGGTAATGAAGTTGCGGTAGACGAGCCGATACGCATGGACCGAGAACGGCATTGGTGCCTGGAGGATAATGCCTTGTGCAGCCATGAATGTGCTGCAGCCGTCGCTGATCAACGTCGAGACCAGCTGCCATACGACCAGTCCCGTCGCGAGGAAGGGCAAGTAGGTTGCAACGTCAACATGGAACAGCCGGGGATAGATGACCCCCATCGCCCCGATCATAATGCCGGTGCTTAAAGTAAGCCAAAACGGGCCCAGGAGAGATCCGCGGTAACGTAGCCGCGTGTCCTGCATGGCCATGGTTGTCCAAAGCCAGCTCTTACTGAACCCGTCTACAAGATCATGCCAAGCCTTCGCTGCACGTACGGCCTCGACTAGAGGAAAGCGCGGTGAAAGCCGATTCAGTCTGGATGGCGCACCTTCGGTCGTCGCTCGTGAGTCCATTCGACGCTACACGCTTTCAAATCGATGCAGTTCACGTTTTCGCCCGCGACGTCAACCATTCCGAGGGGGCTAATTTGTACCCGACAGTTTACCGGAGGCATATAGCATCGGCTCCCGGCGCTGTCCAGTTTGCGGCATGTGCATAGCTCGTAAACCAGCGCGCAAGAAAGTAATAGGTATCGCTCGTTTATTTGGTTCGCGCGGCTCCGATAGAGTGTTGCTAGCTCGTCAAGTTGTCCGGTTTTCGTAGCTCGTGATCTGTCCGCTTCGTTGTTGTTTTTCCCTGGGGCATGCCCCAGGGAAAAATCGCCGCATGGAAGCGTGTCATGCGGCTTGCTCGACGGGCTGGATGATTGTGCCGTCGGCGGCGTAGTCGGCCAGGCGATGGGGCCCGAGGAAGACGGCGATCTGGCCGTCGGGATATTCCTGGACGCGGACGGTTGCCTTGACGAAGTGGGGGCGCAGGCGGCTGGGCGGCAGCTGGAGGCACAGGCGGCGCCACTTCACGGTGTTGTCGTTGCCGACGGTTCGCGCCTCCTGGATGCAGAGAATATCCCGCCATGCGAGCGTTCGGTCGGGGATGAAGCCGGATCCCTCCTGCTCGGCGTCGATGGCGAAGGCGGCGTTGTACTCCGGGACATAGGTCTCGGCGAGCCAGCGATTGGCCGCCTCGACGGTGCGGATGCCGGCCAGCGCGAGCTCCTTGGGCAAGCGGTCCTGCAGGGTGCGGAACGCCCGCTCCGACCGGCCACGGGCTTGCGGCGAATAGGCCGCGATATGCTCGATGCCGAGCTGTTTCAATGCCCGGCCGACCTGGGTCGGCTGGCTCTTGGAAACCTTCTCCCCGGCCTTCGGCGTGTGGAAGTAGTGGCTGCCGCGGTCGGTGTAGAGGGCGCAGAACAACCCGTGCCGCTCGACCACCTCGCGCAGCCCGCGGAAACTCGAGGCGGTACCTTCCTCGGCCACCAGAAAGGCCGAATAGATGGCGCCCGTCGCATCGTCGAGCGTCACCACCAGATCGTCCCGGCGGCCCGGCAGCCAGCCATGGGTCGACGCATCCTGGTGCAGCATCATCCCGACCATCGGCCGGCGCGGCCGCTTCTTGCGATGCGCCGAGCGCTTCGGCGCCCGCGGCAGCAGACCGGCGCCTTGCAGATGCAGCTTCGTCACCGTGTAGCCGAGCTTGTAACCATGACGCTTCCGCAGCTGCTCGTGAAAATGCTTCGCCGTGAAGCCGACATAGCGTTCGCGATAAAGCCCCAGCATGCGCAGGATCTCCGCGACCGCCGCACGGCGGCTCGACGGCTTGCCGACCCGCCGGTCCGCCAGCCCCGCCGGCCCCTCGTCCCGCAGCCGGTCCCGCCAGCGACGAAACGACCGCTCGCTGATCCCCAGCAAATCTGCCGCCTCCGCCTGGCTCAACTCGCCCCGCTCCTGCCGATCGAGCAACGCCTCGAACCGCATCTGTCGGATCCCCTCGTGAATGCGCGCCCGGTCCATCGCCGCCCCCTTGTTGGAGCAGTTCTAAAACCGGACACATCACGAGCTACGAAAACCGGACACATCACGAGCTAGCCACACGCGGCTCCGATAGAGTTGACAAATCGGGTCCGGTCACGCGATTCTGAAATCCGAACGATTAATCGGCCTGCATTTTACTTCAGCATCAATTGTGAACGGACTGGGAGAGTTTGAGCCATATGGAAATGGACCGCCGAATAGCGCCGGATTTCTCCTTTCGCTTTTCGCCCAAATGTATCAGCACGTACTACAAATCCGCCGCTCGCGCGTTCGATTGCGGGGACTTCGTGATTGCCGCACAGAGCAATGAGGCGGCAGACCGCGAGTTGAAAGCTTGCGCGCAAATCCTCAGCGGGTTGATAGATCAAGGATTAAGTGAACTTGCACGCCAGGAAAGAGTCAGTGGGCGCGGCAAGCTGTGCCAAGCCTATGCGCTCTGGGTGCTTGACCGGGTCGCCGAAGCGCATGCCGTCCTTGATGAAATCGTTGACCGCGAAACCGCCGATGCCGCGGCAATCTTTCGGGGTTTGCTAAATCGGGAAGAAATCACCGTCTTCGTTACTGGTGCGATGCTTCCGGTTCGAACCGAGACGACTGATACGGCGCGACAGCCTGTCTTTCGGTACGGGTCCATCACGATGAAGTACGTGGGAAGCCAGCTCCCGGATAACGCGTATGATTATAGACTTCACGAGCCGATGGACGAGTTCATTCGCGATCTGCCGGCTAGCGAACGTCCGGACATCGTCTTCGCGCTCAGCCCACAGTGGCTGATCCCGGCCAATTTCGAGCAGGTCGACGTGCCCAAAGTGCTTTGGTCGCACGACGAAGATGTATTCCTCTATCGGAATGTTGAAAATTTTGCCCTCTATGACGTTGCGATATGCGCGTGTTCACAAGCCCATTTCGAACTCAGCAGAAGCGCCGGTATTTTCTGCGCGTCGAACGTCATCTTCAGTCCGCTGGCGACGCCGTTCCCGGAAGCCTCGCTACCGGAACGCAAAGATATCGACTTGCTTTTCACCGGGTCGGGGCTTGACGAATTTCACTCGGAAAAGCCGCGATTTATCTATCAACTAACGGAACTTGAGCCCGACTACAAAGTAAAACTGGTGAATGGACACCTTCCCGAGCGGCAGTATTTCGACCTGTTGCGACATACCAAATTTCTGCCGATTGTGAATCGCTACGCCGGCGCACCCTCGCCACGCTGGCGCGACGCTTTGACCCACGGGGCATGCATCCTCTATCCCGAGGGAACTCTATATGACGAAATCGCTCCAGGCTGCTTTCCGATCAGGGAAAGTTCAATTTCCGCCGACGTCCGCCGGCACTTAGAGAGTTTCGACAAGATAGCCCCATCATACGATCTCAAAGAAAATGTTCCGGAGGTGAACCGGCGCTTTGCCATACATCGTGAATCTCGGGAGAAGAGCTTCGAGCGGCTCCTGAAGTAT
>JAQGID010000294.1 GCA_028291405.1 Rhodospirillales bacterium
CGGTCGGGACGTCGCTCATCGCGGAAGCGTTCGTCGAAATAAGCATCTCTGACACGGGTTCCGGCCTTTCCGAAGAGATCATAGCGAAGCTCTTCCAACCATTCGTCAGCACGAAATCTCAAGGGATGGGGATAGGGCTTTCGATCAGCCGCTCGATCATTCGGGCGCATGGCGGCGACCTGCGCGCGGAGCAGAACTCGGAACTTGGCGCTACGTTCCGCTTCACGCTACCGCTCGGCGATTAGGCGCTATGCTACCGCGAGCGAATACCTCCATCACCGGTCGACTGTGAAGGTCACGGAATGTCTATCAGAGAAGCTGTCATCGTGGTCGATGATGACGACGCAGTTCGCGACTCTCTTCAATCGCTCCTTGAAACCGTCGGCTTCTCCGTGCGCCTTTATGGATCGGCGGAAGAATTCATCGCGAATTGTCCGAGCGCCGAACAGGGTTGTCTGCTCCTTGATGTCCAAATGCCGGGTATGGACGGTCTCGCTCTCCAGGAAAGGGTAGCGACAGGTTGGCCGCAGCTATCCGTAGTCATCATGACGGGCCATGGCGATGTCCCGATCGCCATCCGGGCGATGAAGGCCGGTGCCGTGGATTTTATTGAGAAGCCGTTCAATCCCGAGATCCTTCTCGATGTCATCCGCGATGCGGTCGAGCATAGCCGCCGGACCGCAAAAGAGACCGAGGAGACGAACGGGCTGACCGCTAAGCTGCGTCTCCTCAGCAAGCGTGAACGCGAGGTCCTCGAAGGGCTCGTTGCTGGATTGCCCAACAAGACGATCGCCTATGACCTCGACGTGAGTCCACGAACCATCGAGATCTATCGTGCCCGGCTAATGGGCAAAATGGAGGCGCACAGCCTGTCGGAGCTCGTTTGTATGGCGACGATAGCAGGGGTCCGGCCGAAATGATGCTGCTCGTTGCTGCGTGTCAGTAGGTCACCTTACTTTCAAAGTCTGGGGGGCTATCGTAGTAATCCGGAATCTCTCCGCCGTTGACGTGCTGGGAAATTCGTTCCGAGGTCCCTGATTGGCCAAAACCCTTTATATCGTTGACGATGACGACGCGGTCCGCGACTCACTGCAGGGCCTTCTCGAGCTGCATTCCTACGACATCGAGGCGTTCGCCTCCGGACGAGAGTTCCTAAAGCGATACACGCCCGACATTGAGGGATGCCTGATTCTTGATATCAACTTGCCTGAACTCGACGGTTTCGAGGTCCTCAGTTGTCTCGGTCCGTCGCGCGCTGCGCTTCCGGTCATGATGATTACGGCTCAGGACGACCAAGCTATCGAATCACGAGCCCTTCACGCTGGAGCGACCGCGTTGATCAAGAAGCCTCTTATCGCCGATCGGTTGCTGGCGCTCCTCCGCACTGCGATTGGATAGTAAGCAGACGCACGCTCATTTTTGAAGGGTTCCTTTGCTCCGCCTGCGCACGACCGACGTTCCCGGCGCGGACGTCACATCCTCGTCCGTCATATCCCGTACGTAGCAAACCTGAAGTGACTCCGCAGCCTCTATCGCCTTAGATCAACTCGATGACGAGGTCGCGCGTTGAGTCGCGCTTCACGAGCGAATTCCGATCGATGGCGGTACGGGAAAGACGCGCCGATTGCCAATGCTGAGACGGGACAGTCCGATGAAAGCTTACATCCTTGTGATCGACGACGACGCGTTGGTTCGACAGGCGCTGACGCAGATATTGGAAAGCAATGGCTACGAGGTGCAGTGCGCACCGGACGGTCGAAAAGGTCTGCAAAGCTTTCGGGGGCGACGGCCCGACCTCGTCATCAGCGACATCATCATGCCGATGATGGAGGGTATCGAGACGATCATGGCATTGCGCATCCTGTCGCGCGCTTGCCCGATCATCGCGATATCGGGCGACGGACGCTTCGGCGGGATCGATTTCCTAGCGGTCGCGAAAGAGCTAGGCGCGACCGCCACTCTAGGCAAACCGTTCGAGGCAGGCGATTTGCTACAGGCCGTTGCCAACTGTCTGGCCGGAAATTTCGCTGGTCCGGCACTATCGTCGAGGCCTCCCGAGATCGCGGCATGAGTACTCAGATAGAACACCGGCTATTTCAGCCAATCGAGCTGTGTTGGTCAGACGTACCGCGCATGCGCGCGAGATGAGAGGGATCCTTCCGTTGATACGCGAAAAAAAATGAAAAATTCTCCGGAAAGATTGGCGAGTTGTCACGGAAGCCGGACTGGCCGCTGGCCATCATTAAAGACCGGCATGATCGGATTCGTGCTCCTTGTCAGTCTGATTTTTATTGGCTTCGACGCGCAGTATATCTGGGATGAGCACGCCAAGGCGGTCCAGAAGGCTCAGCACGAGACCGCGAACCTGGTCCGATTGCTAGCGCAGAATACCGAAGATACCATTGTAGCGGCCGATGCCAGCATCTTCGGGCTGGTTCAACGCCTGGAGCTCGATGACGCCGCCCCCGAGGAATTGCCAAAGCTCCATAGAATCATGACGATCCGCAGAAGCGCTCAATCCGCGCTTGCGAACTTGATAATCTGTGACGAGGCAGGCAATCTGCTCGCCGACGCATTGCCCGGGTCGCCGATGGATCGCAGCGTCGCCGATCGTGAATACTTTCAGTATCACCATGCCCATGCCAGCCGTGATACGCATCTCGGCCCGCCTATCCGGGGCGAAATGCCCGGTACCTGGATTATCCCCGTGTCGCGCCGCTTTGAGCATCCTGACGGCAGCTTCGCCGGTGTCGTCGTCGCAGCCCTCGATACGGCGCATTTTCAGAATTTGTATGACACTTTCGAAATCGGCGGCAAAGGTTCGGTTCTCCTGGCATTGGGCGATGGGACCCTTCTCGTCCGCCGTCCATATATCGGGTCGAAGATCGGGAGCAGCATCCTCTCGGGTCCTCTCTTTCACAACTTTCTGCCTAAACACGCGATCGGCACTGGCGAGATTGTGTCATCGGTGGATGGCGTCACACGGCTCATCGGCTACCACCGTTTGGAACGGTATCCACTGGTCGTCGCCGCATCGCTCGCAATGGACGAGGTCCTAGCCGACTGGCGATCCGAAATCTGGAAGCATCTGATCGGCCTCATCACGCTGGTCGGGACTCTCGGGCTTCTCGGTCTGCGCCTTGCAACTCAAATCGAAAAAAGCCAGCAAGCCGAAACGGCGCTCATGGCCGAAGCGGAACAATTGCGCGTGAGCGAGGCGCATCTGCGCGAGAGTAGGCAACATTTGACGCGGGCGCAGGAACTGGCCGAGAGCGGCAGCTTCGAACGCGATGTTCGAACGGGGCAAGTCACCTGGTCCGACCATCTCTACAGGATCATGGGTGTCGACAAAAAGAGCTTTACGGTCAGCCGGATCAGAGAACTCTTCCATTCGGCGGATGCAGCGCGCTTCGATGATTTTGTTCGCGACGAGGTCAGTGCCATCGCTATGCCGCCGACCGAGTTCCGCATCATTCGCCCCGACGGCGGCTGCCGCACGATCATCGTCGAGTGCGCGGCAAGCCCTGGTGAGCATGGCTCACCTGGCATTCATCTCGGCACCGTCCGCGATGTGACGAGGGCAAAGGCGGCCGAAGAGCGGCTGCGCGCGCTCGAGACGCAACTCCACCACTCGCAGAAGCTCGAGGCGCTCGGCACGCTCGCGGGCGGCATTGCCCACGATCTCAATAATGCGCTTGTGCCAACCATCATGATGACTGACATCGTGATGCAAACGCACGCGGCGAGCAGCCCCGAGCGGGCCAATTTGGCGCTGGCTCTTGCTGGCGCAAGGCGAGCGAGGGAGCTTGTTCGGCGCATCCTCACCTTCGCCCGCAGAGAGGCAACGGAAAAGCATGAGCTCGATCTCGCGACCCTGGTAAAGGAAGCGATGACCATGCTTCGCGCAAGCCTGCCGGCAACGATCGAGCTGATCACCCTGGTAGAGTCGGTCCCCGCCATCTTCGGCGACAGTGGTCAGCTCTATCAGGCAATCGTAAACCTGGTCATCAACGCCTCCCAGGCGATCGGCGACGAGGCCGGAAAGATCACGGTGACGCTTCGGTCAATCTCCAGCGGATCGCAGATTGTGTTGACGGTGGCCGACACCGGAAGCGGCATGGATGAGACGACGAAGCTGCGCATCTTCGATCCCTTCTTCACGACGAAGGCGGTGAATGAGGGAACCGGCCTCGGTCTTTCGATCGTCCATGGCATTGTCATCGCTCACGACGGGGCCATTGCGGTGACGAGCCAACTCGGTTTCGGTAGCAAATTCAGCATCACGCTGCCGGTCGCTAGTCAATGCCAAGAGACGATGCCGAACGAGACCCGTGCAGCATGAGCTGAGCGACGGCCCGGAAACAAATTCAGCGACGGCCGTCATCTGGCGCAAGCGGGTGTCGTCTTCGTCGCGAGTCGGCGACGGACGCCGTCCGTTCACAACATACCGATGAGGTTCCATGGCGCGTATTCTGATAATCGGCGACGATCATGCCGTTCAGCTCTCCATTCAGCTCGCTCTGGAGCGCGTAGGCATCAGGTCATCTGCGCGTCCGATGGCGAAGAGGGCCTCGGGGCTGTCGCAAGCGAGGCCCCGGAATTGGTCGTCACGGACACTATAACGCCCAATAAAGAGGGGGTCGAAACGATCATGCAGATCCGTGTGCGGGCCCCAAGGACTCCGATCCCCGCCATGTCGGGGGGCGGTCGGCTCGGCAATGCCGATTTCCTCGCAATGGCGGCAAAGGTCGGTGCCAACGCAACCCTGCCCAAGCCGTTCGAGTGCCGTGAACTGATTGCAGCGGTGCCCCGCCTGCTGGCTACCTAATCCATGCAATTTTCTCGGCGCGCCAAAGACATTTTCGGACGCATCACAGGCGAGCCGACGAAAGCCGCTTCGCTGCGGCGGAAGCCACTGGCCGAGCCGGTCGCGACGCGTTCCGTCCTCGATGAGGCGACAGCGGCGCATAGCTTGAAATCGCGCCTCGCCGCACTCGTGCAAGGGCGTAGCGTGATCGCCGCTGGCTCCTTCCACCTCATTGGCCTCGATGAGATCCGCGAGCGGCTGGGGCCCGGCTGGGAACGCGTTCGTGAGAAGGTCCATCGGGAAACGCAGCGCATCATCGAACGACATATCTCGCCTCAGGACGTCTATTTCTCCGGCGGTGCCGACGATTATGTGCTCGTCTTCGCGGCATTAGAGCATTTTCCGAGCGGTTTGAATCGCGAGGGATTCCCTTGGACAGCGAGATGTGATTCAAGATGCCAGCTGGAGGAGGAGGCCGAGCACGGCGGCTACTACATGGGCCTCGCCAAGGGCTATTACGCGTTCTGCGGCGTCGAGCTCAAGATCCGCCAGGGCGGGCCGATGATCGACGGCAAGCAGCTGCTGGTGACCGGTGCCGTCGACATCATGATGTCGAACTACGACGACACCGCCTTCCAGGTCAACGAGGCCGGGTATCCGGCCCGGGCCGTCATGGCGGCGTTTCAGAAAAACCCGCAGATCCTGATGACGCATGCCGGCAACGGCATCGAGGCGATCGAGGACATGCGCGGCAAGCCGGTGATGATAAGCGCCTCGTCGCGCACCACTTTCTGGCCATTCCTGCGCGCCAAGTTCGGCCTCGCGGACAACCAAATCCGCAGCTACACTGGCCAGCTCGGCCCCTATCTCGTCGACCCGGGCGCGATCCAGCAAGGCCTCGTCACCAACGAGCCGTTCCTCGTGCTGAACGAGGCCGGCGTCGCGGCGAAGACCTTCCTGCTCGCCGATCTCGGCTACCCCTCGTATTCCTCGATCGCGATCGCTTCGCAGAGGCTGATCGATACGGCGCCCGATGCGATTCAATGCTTCGTCAATGCCTCGATTCGCGGCTGGATCGATTTCCTCGACGACCCGGCGCCGGCAACGGCGCTGATCAAGGCGGATAATCCCGACAATACCGACGCGCTGATCGCCTATGCGGTCAAGACGATGAAGAGCGCCGGGATCGTCGAGACCGAGGACACCACCCGGCTCGGCATCGGCGCGATGACCGACGAGCGCTGGAAAGCGCATTTCGCGCTGCTCGTCGATCAGGGCCTGATAGGCAATGATCAGGACTACAGCCGCGCTTTCACGCTGCAATTCGTTAACAAGCGCTTTCCGGCGGCGCCGCGTTAGCACGCTTCGCTAGCGCCATCCCGTCACGCGCCCGGAACCACGTCCTTGATGACGGCACCCCGCTTTGGCAGACCGTCGGGATCGACCTCGGGAACAACCCGGAACACCCAAAGGAAATTGGCCAGGAACAGCGCGCCCGTCACGAGAAAGACCCAATGGATGCCAAAGACCGCGGCGACGCTGCCGCCGGTGAACGGGCCGAGGAAACTGCCGAGAAACGTTGCCGAAGCGGTGACCCCGTAGGCAAGGCCACGATGCGACGGCGCCACGAGCCGGCCGACGAGCGCGTTGGCCGTCGGCAGGATCCCGCCGACGAACATGCCGAGCGCAAAGCGCAAGGCCACGAACTGCCAATAGCCATCGACGAAGGCTTGCGGGACGCTCGCCGCCACGGCGCCGAACAGGCTGATCAGGAGGACGCGGCGATAGCCGATGCTATCGCTGCGTTTGCCGAGGAACGGCGAGACCAGGAGGTCGGCGACGCCGGTGACCGAGAACGCGAAACCGGCCAAGGTGGCCAGCGAGGGGACGGAACCGACGAGATCCTGAACGAAGGGCGTCACTACCGGCTGGACCGCGCGGACGCCGAACTGCGCCATCAGCAGCACCAGGAACAGCGGCAGCAGGCTGGGCGTCCGGAGGACGACGGCGAACCCGGCGAAGCGGGAGCCCTTCCCCTGCGCCGGCTTGCGCGAGAACTGTTCCGTCACGCCGAGCCACGCGATTGTCACGGCCAGCGCGGCGATGATCGAGGTGCAGAAGAACACGATACGATAACTGCCGGAATAATCGGCGATCAGGCCGCCGGCCAAGGGGCCGACGAGGCCGCCGACCAATTGACCGGTGCTGAGCCATCCGAGGGCGTAGCCGAGGCGCTGGCCGGGAACCTGGGTCGCCACGAGAGCAATGGCCGAGGCTGAGAAGCCGCTGAAAGCGCCCATCAGCGCGCGCAGCACGACGAGCTGCCAAAGCTCTTGCGAAAACCCCATTGCCGCCATGAACAGGCAGATGGCGAGGCTGGAGCGCAGCACCATCATCTTGCGGCCGTAGCGGTCCGCCATCGAGCCCCACAGCGGCGACACGAAGACGGCGACGAGAAAGTTCAGCGATGTGAGGACGCCGGACCAAAACTCCACCGAGCTCGGCGTGGTGACGCCGAGCTCGGGAAGGAATAGTGGCAGGATCGGACTCGTGATCGTCTGCGACGCGCTCATGACGAATTGCACGAAGACCATGAACCAGAGCGTCCGTCTCCAGAAACCTGTCGCCGAATCGCCGTCAGTCTCAGGGGATGTCGTGCGATCGGGGGCGCGGATATCCATAATCACCCGATCTGCCGGCCTCCTGCGATCATCCCGCGTCCTGGACGCGGAAGGCGTCGATGATCTCCGAACCCGTGGCGAGCCAGACCTTGTCGTGCGAGACGATATGGCTCAAGGCACGGTCGAGGTAGCGGATGCGGTGAGGCGCTCCGATCAGGAACGGATGAAGCGCGATGCCGAGCACGCGACCGCCCTGCTCGCCCTCCTCATACAGCACGTCGAACGTCTCGCGGATGCGCTTCTCGAAATCGTCGATGCTGATGCTTGGAGCATTGAACAGCGGCATGTCGTTCAACTCGATCGAATAGGGGATCGAGTAGAGCCCGTTGTTCATTCGATAGGGCAAGTCGTCGTTCACCCAGTCGCAGACATATTCGACGCCCGCGTCGCGCAGGAGATCGAGCGAATTCCAGGTCTCGCCGAGGCCGGGGCCAAGCCACCCCTTCATCGATTGGCCGCAGCCCGCGATCGCGGCCTTGGTCTTCGCAATGACCGCGGCCTCGTCCTCCCTGCTCATGCCGTTGAGCAGGACGGAGTTGGTCAAGCCGTGCCCCATCAGCTCCCACTCGAGCTTGGTCGATTCTTCGATGATGCGCGGATAGTGGGTGCAGACTTCGCCGTTGAGCGCCACGGTTCCCCGGATGCCGTGCTTCGCCAACACCTGCATCAGCCGCCAGATGCCGACCCGGTTGCCGTAGTCGCGCCGGGAATAGTTGCGGATGTCGGGGGCCTGCGGGCCAAGCTCGAGATGGAAGTGCTCGATATTGGGAATGACCCAGACGGCCACCCGGGCGCCGTTCGGCCAGGCGACGGGCGGGCGGTCGATGATCGCAGAATAGGGAAACAATGTCGCCGGCTCGAAATCTTTCACGACATGATCTCCTCTGACGTCGACGAGGGAGCGGAGTTTCGCAAAGCAGGTGACGGCAGTCAGGAAGCCTGCGCCAGAGCCGGGCCGTCCATCAGCT
>JAQGID010000140.1 GCA_028291405.1 Rhodospirillales bacterium
TTCCGCCGCCTGCGAAGGTAAAGATCGCGACCCCGGGCAATGGAGTTGCAACACCGGGCGGTAGGCGGTCGGCCGGGTCGGCCGGCGTGCCGATGCCGGGGCAGAACGTGAAGGGTGGAACGAGGCAACCGACGAGCGTTAGCCCACATCCGACAGTCCAGTATGTCGGCAGGCCGGTACCGCTGACGACTTGAGGAACGACGGCGCCAACGAGTTTGTCAGCGAGTAAACCGCCGCCGGTCGTGAAGGCGAGCAAGCGAACATCCTTGCTGGCCAACCCTCGATAAACCGCCGGCACCATGATTGCGGCGTCCTCGCCTCTGCGCCAAATATTAGGAGGCGCCGTCGTGGCACCGTGGCTGGCCGATGCCGGGACGCTCGAATAATGGCTCGGGAAGAGAGCTACCCAGAGCAACCCGCCGCCCGGCACAAAACGGTAGAGCCGCGACTCGCTGCGTTCCACGGCTGGAGTAACGCGATGGTCGGTGATCGAGCGCACGCCGACGACGTAAATCGAGCCGTCGATATCGACCACTGGGGATGCCAGGATGGCTTCGCCCGGTGGCCCGAGCGTCCGCTTCCAAAAGGCGCTGCCATCTGGATGCAGCGCGCGCAGCTCTCCCTCGCGATTCCCGAGATAAACGGTCCCATCCGGGCCGATCACGGGGCCGGCTCCGGGCGCGTATGAGCCAATCCCCGGCACAGTGACGGACGGGCGCAACGCCGGCAGCGTTGGAACGTCAGCAAAGCCCGAATTTGTCGCATCGCCGTGAACGTGGTCCCACATGGCGGCATGTCCCGGGAGAGCGGCGCTTACGACAGCCGCCGCGATCGCCAGCAGCCCGCAATGAGCGCGCCACCAGGGACGCCTTGCGCATCGCCAATCGCTCAGAATGGACGGAAAGATCATTTGATATCTCCCCACTAGTGACCCGCGAGCACGCCTTTATCTCTGTACGGACCGGTCACGCAACAACCAGCCTAACACAGGTGTCATGCACGCAGAAAATTCGGACAAGCCCCCGGAACCGAGGAGCACCACGAAGCGTCATGCTGACCTGGGCCAACATGGTCTCAGGCTCCTGGACCAGTACAGCATGTGGGAGGTACAGCGGCAGCAACGAGCGATACTCACGGCTATGACTAAGCCCCGCGCAACGTGCAAGTGCGCTGCTCCACGGAAGCGGCGGAAGCGGTAGAGCCGCGACTTCGTCGCCTATCCAAAAACCCCGTCGAGCACTGACAGCTACGAACCCGCACTTCTGCTGCATCTCGACATTGCTTATCAGTCTATCTGGCGCGCACTCAGCGGGATCGAAGCCGAGCGTAACTCCGTCGGTCAGATGACCATTGGTTAGAAAAATGTCCGATAAATAGAATCATTTGAACATGATCAACTGATCGGCCAATTGATTTCGACTCGATATTCTGGCATATTAAATAACGCAGAATTTTGATGCGTAATTATTTCTATGCCAGAATCACGCGTTATCTCAACTTCTCGTTTAATGCCTTGAGCAACGGCTAATTATCGGCTCCGGATCTGACATTTTGGGGATAATTAGGCGTGTCACGTCTCGTTAGGCGTATTATCAGCGCACGTTGAAGAGCAATCTTGTAGCGGAGGCGCCGATGTTGTCTCGTCTTCTGCGCGGGAGTGGAGCGCGGGTCATCTCGCAATACGGCGTGGCGACCCTGTCGATAGCTTTGGCCGGGATGTTGGGCGGCTCTGATGCCGCATTAGCCCAGGGCGGCAGCGTGCGAGGCTCGACCACCACGCCAGAGCCGGCATCGTCCGTGGAGACACTGACGCTGGCATTTGGCGCCCGGCTCTCCGGGTTTCGCGAGACCCCCTCCATCTTCACCCCGGCGAACGGAACGTTCGAGGCCGCGATCGACCTTGCGAACCAGGAACTTACCTACACCCTCAGCTATACGGGCCTATCGGCCTCCGTCACGGTCGCGCATATCCATTTCGGCGAGAAGGGCGTCGCCGGCGGGGTTCTCGCCTTCCTATGCGGCGGCGGCGGCAAGCCGGCCTGCCCTCAGTCGGGGCCCGTCTCGGGCACCATTGCCGCCGGCGATATCATGGCGCTCGCCCAGCAGGGCGTGCCCGCGGGATCGTTCCAAGCGCTGTTCCAGGCGGTCGTGTCCGGCTCGGCCTATGCCAACGTCCATACCTCGGCGAACCCTGCCGGCGAGATTCGCGGACAGATCCAGTTTTAGCGGACAGATCCAGTTTTAGTTGAGCGTATCGGTGACCTCGGTCCTTGATGCGGTCCGATCGCTTCGCGATCTCGAACCAAAACGCCTCGCCTTCCAGCGTCTGGTCCCACGGGAAGGCGACTCCTAGCGTTTTGATTGCCTCAGCAGTCCAAGGCTGATTGACCCGCGGTAAGCCACTGGCTGCACCGATCTGTCCCGTGCTTCGCGCGGCGGCCTGATCCAGCGTAACCACTCCGTCGAGGAGCACCGCTCCTCCACGACGTCCCGGGACATGAGTCGCTAAAAACGCTTGCCCTAGTCACCTAGTGACTTTATGAATGGGGGCTGGCCACGGTCTGGCGTCACTGAGGCTGGTGATGTTGTCAGGATACGCCACGCGCAAATGAACTCGAAGGTGACCGCAATATGGACGCGCTCGTGGCCAAGTGTGATCAACTGGAAATTGAGGCGCTTCTTAGTAACTTCACTTGGCACGCCGATCGGGGAGATGGCGCTGCGCTTGCCGCGTTGTTTTTACCCGACGCAGTCTTGACCGTTGGCGGCGTTGCATTGCTTGGGCGAGACGCCATCGCTGCCGATTGCAATAAGCGCTCCGAAAATCCGGCAAGGAAGACGCGACATATCTGGTCGAACCTGCGGTTTGGGCAGGCTGGAGACGATACGATAACAACCACCATCGTGCAGCAGACGTTCGAGCACAATGGTGCCGATCAGCCCACTCAGCTTCGCCTGAATGATGTAACCGATACGTTCCGCAGGAATGAGGCGGGTGCGTGGCGCTTCGCCAGCCGCCTGATCAAGCGGGAGATGGCGCTGAGCTTCCCGGCATAGGCAGGCGAACCGATGGCATTGCCGGCGGCCTCGCTGTTCTTCGTCGTCGGAGCGGCTTCGGTCTGCTCCGCCATCGCGATGCCGGCCTTGAGCTGGTTTGTGCTTGGCGCGCCAAGACGCCTTGCAGGTGATGCGGCCATTCTAGAACCCGGTCCGCGTAACGTTCCCGCATCATAGGAGAGATAGAATGAAGATCGTTCCTTACGATCCCCTGAATTGGAAAAAGGATCACCCGACCGGCGATATCGCTTTCCAGCATCTGCTAAAGGGCGAGCCGGAGTCGCCCGACAATTTCATGTATATCTTGGGACGCCAAGATGGCGATTTCTTCATGCCGCGCCACCGGCACAATTTCGAACAGATCCGGCTGCCCATCTCGGGCGCCATGGTCATCGGCGATGGCCTCGTCCTCCGCGAGGGCGAGGTGGGCTACTTTCCGGAAGGCATGCCTTATGGGCCGCAGAATGATCCGCTCGGCCGGGCCCAACCCGGCGAACGGCTGCAACTCGTGCTGCAATTCGGCGGCGCGTCGGGCTACGGCTTCATGAGCATTGAACAACGCCGCAAGGCCTGGGCGGAATTATCCGAGACCGGCAAGTGGGTCGGGCCAAATTACCACTGGCCAGACGGCCGCGTGGAATGGGGGCTGAACACGATCTGGCGGCACGTATTCGGTGTCAATCTCAAATATCCGCGGCCGCGATATCGAACGCCCGTCATCATTGATCCTAAGGCGGTCAATTGGCTGAACGTCCCCGGCAACGCCGGCGTCGACCATAAATATCTGGGTGCCTTCTCGGAACGAGGCACCTGGGTCGAAATGGTTCGGCTGCAGCCGGGCGCGGCATGGTCATCGGCGGATCCCAATGCGCGCCGGCTGTTGGTCGTCACGATCGGAAGTGGCATTGTCGAGGGGCGACCCGTTGAGCACCTGACCGCCCTCCAGGTCGAGCCAGGCGAGCGTCTGCAGATCTCGACCGACGCGGGTATCGAGCTGTTCCTGATCGGATTGCCACCGATCCAACTGCCAGCGATCGAATCGGATCAGTACGACACGAGCGAGACGCTGCCCCAGGAGCATGTAGCGTGACGGCTGATGCGCGCACGGCCAACTCCCCGCAGGCGGGGCGTCAGCGGATGATCGTCCCGGCACCGGTCGGCATCTGCGGGACCGCGATTCCCAATCCCGAACCGGAGCTGCTGGCGCGGCTCGACGCCGGCCACGTCATGATGATGGGCGACAACCCTGCGCTGCCGCGCATGCCGACAAAGCCCCGGCTGCTCGACTTCTTCCGATTGCGCTTTCAGCACATCACCGCGCGCCACCTTCTGACGAGCGCAGCCTACGCGCTTGACGCAGGCCAGGATGAGAAGGTCGTTCTCGCTTGCCTGCTCCACGATATTTCAAATGGTTGTCTCATCCGCGTCGATCACGGCTATTGGGGCGCGCAGATGATCGCCCCTTATGTCGACGAGGAAGTGGCCTGGGCGGTGCGCTATCACCAGCCCTTGCGCTATTTCGCCGATGAGACCGTCGGCTATCGCTATCCCGAGAGCTACGACCGCTTCTTCGGGCCGGACTATGTGCCGCCCGACTATATCCGGCGGGACGCCGACCATGCGCGAGGCCATCGCTGGTACATGACCGCCCGGCTGGTCACGCTCTACGACATCTACTTCTTCGACGATGCACCCATGCCGGATGCGGAGCGCTTCACCGACATCATCGGCCGCCACTTCCGCGAGCCCGAGGATGGGTTGGGGTTCGACAACTCCCCGACCGCCCATATGTGGCGCACGATGATCTGGCCGAACAATTTCCTTTGACCCCCGCCAAGGACCCGTCATGCAGCCTCTCACCTTGGCATCGGGCATCGTCGATCTTGCCCTCCAAAAGCGCGGGAGCGGGATTGCAAGCCGCTCTCCGTCGCCGTGCTGGATCCAGGCGGCCACCTCCTTGCCTTCAAGCGTGAGGACGGCAGCGGGATCCTGCGTCCGCAGATCGCGCAGGCAAAGGCCTGGGGGGCGCTCGGCATGGGTCTCGGTGGCCGGGCGCTCGCCGGCTGCGCCGTCGAGGCGCCGGCCTTCTTTTCGGCGCTGACGGATATCTCTGACGGCCGCATCGCCCCGGTCGCGGGCGGCGTGCTCGTGCGCGACGGCGACGGTCACGTGATCGGCGCGGTCGGCATCAGCGGCGATCATCCCGACAACGACGAGGCCTGCGCCGTCTATGGTATTGAGAGGACCGGGCTCATCGCCGACGGAGGATGACGCCCATCCGACGTCGATCGAGCAAGGGAGGCTGAGCATGCCGCAGGGTAATCGAGGAAGCGCCATAGAAAGCAAGACGGCTGCGTCGGTCCGGAGCGACGGCGCCAGGGCGCGCACCACCGTGCGCCAGGCCGTGATGTCCCTGCTGGACGCGTTCGGCATGACCACCATCTTCGGCAACCCCGGCTCCACCGAATTGCCGATGTTCCGCGACTTTCCCGAGACGTTCCGCTACGTGCTGGGGCTGCAGGAATCCGTTGTCGTCGGCATGGCGGACGGTTACGCCCAGGCGACCCGGAATGCCGCGTTCGTCAACCTGCATTCGGCGGCCGGCGTCGGCCACGCGCTCGGCAACGTCTTCACCGCCAGCAAGAACCAGACTCCTCTGGTCATTACCGCCGGCCAGCAGGCGCGCTCTATCCTGCCCTATGAGCCGTTCCTGCATGCCAAGGACGCGACCGAGTTCCCGAAGCCTTACGTGAAGTGGAGCTGCGAGCCCGCGCGGGCGGAGGATGTGCCCGCCGCCATCGCCCGCGCCTACTATATTGCGATGCAGCCGCCGCGCGGCCCGGTCTTCGTCTCCGTGCCGGTCGATGACTGGGACCGCTCCTGCGAACCCCTAGCGCCCCGCACGGTCAGCCGGGTCGTGCGCGGCGAGCCGGCGCTGATGGCGCACATCGCCGATGCGCTCGGCCAAGCCGAGCGGCCGGCCTTCGTCGTCGGCGCCTCGGTCGCGCGCGACGATGCCTGGGACGAGGTGATCGCGCTGGGCGAGCGGCACAAGGCGGCGGTCTGGGTCAGCCCCATGTCCGGCCGCTGCAGCTTTCCCGAGAACCATCCGCTTTTCGCCGGCTTCCTCGCCGCCGACCGCGCGAAGATCGTCGCGAGCCTCACTGGCCACGACCTCATCCTGGCGCTCGGCGCCCCGGTCTTCACCTATCACGTCGAGGGCTTCGGACCGCACGTGCCGGACGGGGCTCAGCTCTTCCAGTTGACCGACGACCCGGACGTCGCCGCCTGGTCGCCGGTCGGCATCTCGGCGGTGACCAGCCTGAAGCTCGGCATCGGCGATCTTCTGGCCGGCCCCGCGCCGCGGTCGCGCATCGCGCCCGCAGGCCGCGCTGCGCCGCCCACGCCGCGGCCCGACATCCTGACCGACGCGTACCTGATGCAACGGATCGCCACGCTCCGCCCAGCCGGCAGCATCATCGTCGAGGAGGCGCCGAGCAGCCGCCCACCGATGCAGGTCTGGCTGCCGATCATCCAGCGCGACACCTTCTACACCTGCGCCAGCGGCGGGCTCGGCCATGGGCTGCCCGCCGCGGTCGGCGTCGCGCTCGGCCGGCCGGGCGAGAAGGTCATCGGCCTCTTCGGCGACGGCTCCAGCATGTACGCGATCCAGGGCCTTTGGACGGCGGCACAGCTCGGCCTCCCCATGGCCTTCGTCATCATCAAGAACGGCCGCTATGAGGCGCTGCTTGAGTTCGGGCGCCATTTCGGGTTGCAGCAAACCGTCGGCACCAAGCTGCCGGAGATCGATTTCTGCGCCCTCGCCCGCGGCCAGGGCTGCGAGGCCATTCATGTCGATCGCATCGACCGCCTGGACGAGGCGCTGCTCGGCGCCTTCGCGGCCAAGACGCCGACTCTGGTGGAGGTAGTCGTCGACTGATTGTGCTCAGTGCCCATTCCGTTCACCGACCGGTTTAGGTTTCGGAAACATGGCATACCGTTCGACATCAAACAAACTGAGAGACGACATTGCATGGACATCGCCTCGCTTGCGGCCACCTGGTCGCCCCGCCTGCTTAGCCTGCTCCGCATCATCGCCGGCCTGACGCTCCTGCAGTTCGGCATGGCCAAAATGCTGGGCTTTCCCGCCGTGCCGAGCTTCGCCCATGTGGAGCTGCTCTCGCTCACCGGCGCGTCGGGCATCATCGAGCTGGTCGGCGGCACGCTGCTGACGCTCGGCCTGTTCGCCCGGCCGGTCGCCTTCGTCCTGTCTGGCGAGATGACGTTCGCTTATTTCATCGCCCATTTCCCGCGCGGCTTCATCCCGCTGGTGAACAACGGCACCCTGCCGGTCCTGTTCTGCTTCGTGTTCCTGTACCTGGCGGCCGCCGGCCCCGGCCCCTGGAGTCTCGACGCGGTGCTGCGCAGACGTGCAGAGGGCGAGGGGCAGCCCCAGAACGAGCTCGGCCGAGCCTGACGCGGCCTGCCGGTCCACCGCTTCCAACAATCCAGCCTTAGGGAAACAGGCAGGAAACCGGGCTTTTCATTGAACGCTCCCAACTATTTTGCTAGTCACCTCATGATTAAGTCATCAATCGTTCAGTGCGCTGCGAGGTGTCGCTCGAAGTTGAAGGTAACGGCCGCGTAGACGGCGACGAAGCGCCGGGCCGCAGCGGCCGATTTGAGCCCCGCATCTTGCGCTCTCTTCGCCGCACTTGCCGGGTGCGAATTTTCTGCTCGGTTGTTGGCAATATGCCACT
>JAQGID010000295.1 GCA_028291405.1 Rhodospirillales bacterium
AAGCCTTGATCCGCCGCCGCCGACCCGCTAGATAAGGCCCCGGCCGCTCAGTTCCCTTCGTCTAGAGGCCTAGGACACCGCCCTCTCACGGCGGTAACACGGGTTCGAATCCCGTAGGGAACGCCAATAAGATCAATGACTTAGACATAAGAGCGCCCTCCCCTACAAATATCCCACAACATGTGGGTGAACGAGTGCGGATGCCCGGGGATTTCTGATAACAGCGCTCGTGCATTGGCCTCGCGATGGCGGGGTCTAAGGTGCTCCTCAACCGGCCTTTCGCGACCTATGTTCGCCGTCGCGCTTGATTGCCGTGGCGATCCGCCGCCAATTCCGTGCCAGGTGCGAGAACCCATCATCGTCGAAGGCTGCAGCTGTACGCGCGGCCATATTGATGGCGTTCGGGCCGAGCCGATCGATTAAGTGAGTGGCTGCAAACGTGACTTCGGAATCAGTCATCGACGCCCCCGGCGAAGGTTTATGCCAGCATCGTATGGCTGGCCGCTTTAATGGCCGATTAATGCGGGCGATCACGTCGAGAGTCGAAGGTGATGATCCGCACCGGCCCGTGCGCATGCCCCTTTGCTGTCCTGTTCCGCCTTCATCCGAGCGCAGCGGTTAGCGGTCACCCTACATCGAACGCTTCGCCTCATCATCGTCATGCCGTCGCCGATCGCGTAGAAGGTGTCGGACATCAAGATCGGCAGCAGGCCGGCGATCTGTCGGACGTGCTCGACGATCTCGCCCCAATGGGCGTTCATCAGGTAGGTGAGCGGCTTCGTCGAGGCGGGATCACGACGGGCGCGAATCAGCGTTCCGGGTCTGAGCACTCGGGTCTGCGCGAGGCTGTTATGGGCGTCGGATGAGTGTGTCATCACCGATAGTTAGCGAGAACCAAGTTCGGGGTGTATCGATCGATATGCGCTAAAGCGCATATTTTGCTGCAAATATCGGCTATGCGGATCGCGCTCGGGCACGTCATTCCGGGCGTTCGTGGGGTCTACAATCGGCATGGGTATGTCGACGAGAAGCGCGACGCGCTGGGCGGCTTGCTGCGGTGGTGGAGAGCGTCGTGAACCCGCCGGCCGAGAACGTTGTCGAGCTGCGGCAGGCGAGGTAGGCCGCGCGGTTCAGCGAGGAGGCCGATAGTTCTCTAACGCCGCCCCTCGACGGCAAAGATGCCAACTGAGGGAAGCGGCCTGGCGCGTATCGGTCCTCCTGTTCCTCGTCGAGCCGCCGGAGATCAGCGGTATTATGTAGCAGTCACACCTACGGTTGCCGCGCACCCAGAACTAGCGCATGTTAAGCGATCATCGGTTACGCGCGTGATCGCATGGACGACGGCGGGGATTTCGAAGTTCGAACCGAGGGACTTCGCCGAAGCGTCGATGCGATGCTAGAGCGGTCGCACTGGCAGCTGGCAGCCTCGATGGATCGCTTGCGGGTATCTGCGGAGTCCGCAATCCGGACGGCCGACATTGAAAACCGTATGATGCGAGAGATCGCGAACTGGCGCTTGCGTCTGAAGACGTCGGTATGGCCGGGACCTTGAAACCCATCTTCGTGGCCCTATAATTTGCGGAAATTGTCGGCATGTGGAGCGTCGATGATGTCCCCCATGAGGGAAGCGGAGGAGTTTCTAGAGCGCGCGGTCGAATGCGAGAGGCTGGCGGAGGAAGCGGTCACCGAGCACGACCGAAAAGTAATGCTCTACGTGGCCCAGCGTTGGCGTGCCATCGCCGCTGAGGTGATGGCCACGGAAACGATGTTGAATTGAGCTATTCTGTCACATGTCGGATATCTCTCGCGCCGGTCACTGGCGGCAACGTGCCGAAGAACTCCGCACGATCGCGGACGGCACCCATGAGACTGCCGCGCGATCCTCGTTGATAGCCGTTGCTGATGATCTCGACCGGATGGCCGAGCGGTTGGAACGTGGCGCGAAGCCCGAAGACTCACCGACTGCCGAACGGCGCGGGTGAACTCCGGTATTAGAAGCGGTCACATCTTGCGACAAATTCTTACACGTCTGAGCGAGCGCGTCTGGTCAATTTGGATTATGTTTAGCTATCGTCGGACCGTAAGGGCTTCCCGCCGACTGAGAGATAAGAGCGCTCCCGCCTAGAGGAGGAGCGCATGGAAAGCGCAGAACTGCTTGCGAAGGCCGCTAAGTGCCGCCGCCTTGCGGACTCTATCTCCGGCGCTTCCGACCCCGCAATACAGGTGTTGCTCAGCATAGCTGAAGAGTTCGAGGCGCGGGCCGCAGCGCACCCACCGGGATCGGAAGCCGATCGGCGCGGTGAACTCCGGTATTAGGAGCGGTTCGGCAGCCGATGAAACCGCCATCGTCGAGAGCGGCGCTGCCGCCGTGCGGAGCGTTCGCATAAATGATCGTCGGTTGCTGCGTAGCGCTCCTCGTATTGCGGCCGGTTGCACGGCTACCCCTCTAACAAATGACCTACCGGAGTCCAACTGCCCGCCCTTACGATCCTCTTCTAGAGCCGGGAGGGCGTATGCCCCAGTTCATCGCCGACCAAATCCGCATCAATCACAATCCAGGCGAGCAAAAGCCACGGGACAGATCGGTGCAGCCCGCTGTAGCGCGGGTCAATCACCCTTGGACTACCGAGGCGATCCGCCTGCTGGACGTCGCCTTTCCATGGGACCAGACGCTGGAAGGCGAGGCGTTCTGGTTTGACATCGTTAAACGGCTGCAGCGCATTAAGGACCGCGGGCGATAGGGGCAGCAGTCAGGATTCGTCTTTCCCGACCTGGCTCCTCACGAGTTGCATAACGGCCTGGTGCTCCGGGCTGCCCGGCGGGCCTTTTAGAAACTCCTCGATCTCGAACTCGGTCGTATGACCTCCCGAAGGGACATTCGCCTCGTGCTTTATGAACACGCGCCCAGAATCAGATCCTGTGCCAACGGACCAGCGATCTCCGTTAGAGCTGGCATAGATCTCTCGTGTTTTCGTAGCCATGTTCGAATCTCCGCACTGCGCCCGTTAGCCTTTCTCGGTCGGAGAGGCCGAGGTGGGCTTTGTGCCGCCATAGGCTTTCTCGATGGCTTCTGCCTCTTTGTCGTAGTGATCTGCTAGATCAAGTAGGTAAGAGTTCGCGGTTCGCCTACCCATCTTGGCGGCGCGCCGACATGTCTCTGCTCGTGCTCGCCACTCGGTTGCTTCAGTCATGGCCGGGTTCCCTGCCGTCAGTCGCACGGCGCGTTCCCTCAACGGAGCCGCAAGGGGGACGTTCCGGGCCCCTAGGTTCTCGCACTCCCCGCTGCCGCGACTCGCTTAGCGCTGGTCAGCGTCCCGGCCTTCGTGCGTCTGAGACGGTTTTGACCCGGCATAAAGCGGATCGCCGCGCGCCGTGACTTCGCGGGCCGGGTTTTTCGTGAGGCGCCGCTCCCGCCGGGCGGCAACGCTAAGCACAGCGCCTGTGAAGACAGTGCCCAAGGCGACGAGAGGCATCACAACGAAGACGGTGATACCTAAGACAACTGTCCAGACTGCTCCGAGCATTTGCGCCTCCCGCGCTTCGCCGGACCAATCCCAACGGCTGACGGAAACCAAGGTTCCTGGAGCCATCTGATCCACAGTCTCGCGGTCGAAAACGGCGGACCTTGGCGGCCCGAGTCGATCGCCAGGATGCGGTGTCTCAATCCGGCCTAGAACGATGACGCACGTTCAACGCCTCGGCCCCGCCCTCGCCGACGGGGCTATTGTCAGCGCGTGTGTCGCTGCGCAAATTCTCGATGCGGATGAATATCGTATCGAAGCGTGGAGGCTGCGCCATCTGGCTCAGCGAGCCGCAGATAGCCTACCGCCGGCGCCGGGCTGGCTTCGCGCGTTGCGAGTCGACCTGCTCGCAAAGGTCGGCCGTGATCCGGCTGGCCCAAAGCACCATATCCTCGATGTCGCGACCGGATAGTTTCAGTTGGGTGGATGAGCGCGCCGATCTCGCCCTTCCATTTCGGGTCGCGGTCGACGAGAGGGAAGGCATTGCGCATGCCCATCATCATCGCAAGGCGCTCACGCCGCCGCAGCGATTTCAGCCAGGACAGAATTTCGGGGGTTCGAGGGTCGAGCACCCCCCGCATATGGGGAATGCTCGTCGCCGAGTCGAATCGAAGAATCACCAACCGCCGCCGACGCGCCATCACGCGAATGGTGTTCGCAGGTGGATTCGCGCTACCCTAACGCACTTGGCGGGGGAACAGGCGTGGATTTACTCGAATTTGCGGCGCGTTCGGAATGGCCGATCGTTGCCGGCGTGGCGGTATTCCTCGTTCGGCAGCCGCTCGTGAAAATGATCGAACGCCTAAACCCGACGAATTTTGACGCCTGGGGATTAAAGATCGCGTTCGAACAGAAGCTTGAAAAGGCGGAGCTCCTGGCTCCGGTTCCCGAAGCCGAGCCGACAGCACCCGCGCCTGTGGCCCCTGACTCGCCTGATACCGTGCCGCTTGAACGCGCGGCGCCTGATGAACCGCCCGAGATTGCGCCGCCTGATGTCGCGCCAAAGGTGGATGTCACCGATCCGAGGTGGGCCATCCAGGTGCCATCAATGAGAATTCTCTTAGCTTGGCAGCGGCTCGAAGAGGCGATTCAGCGGCTCGCCAGAGAACGAC
>JAQGID010000158.1 GCA_028291405.1 Rhodospirillales bacterium
CGGCGAACAGCACCTTGTCCTTGCCGACGATCAGATCGTCGAGCGTCCCGATCTTCTCGTTCTTGTCGTTGATGACGGTCTGGCTGATCAACTTGCTGGCGCGGTAGCCGGCGGCGACCGCCTTCACGTCGACGTGGACGAGCGCGACGGCGGCCTGCGACAGCACCGGTCGGGGCCCGACTGCCAGCGCCAGGGCTCCGCCGAGCACCGCAGTGAAGAGGATGGTGGAGATCTTGCGCATCTTGAGCCTCGCTCTGGGATCGAAGGGGACGAGCGGGAGCGACCGATGATCGTTTCCGCTCGCCTCGCCAATAATGATGATCGCGCCGGAACCCGGCCTTGACGACCGTCAGCATTGCGCGGGTTCGGCACCAAGTCGCGGCGAAGAGCCCCGGTTGTAGAGCTGGGCGTCGTCGCGCGACCACCTTGACCGCACCGCAGGATGCACGGGAACTCACACCGCCGAAGGAGCAATAGGATGGCACGCTTCCGACCCTTGCACGACCGCGTTCTCGTCAAGCGCGTCGAGGCGGAGGAAAAGACACCCGGCGGCATCATCATTCCCGATACCGCAAAAGAGAAACCGGTCGAGGGCGAGGTGCTTGCGGTTGGCCCGGGACGGCGGGACGACTCCGGCAATATCCAGCCGCTCGATGTCAAAGTCGGCGACCGGATATTGTTCGCGAAATGGTCGGGGACGGAGGTGCTGATCGACGGGCTCGACCGTCTCATCATGAAGGAGAGCGATGTCCTCGGCGTGATCGAGGGTCACGCCGCGTCTCGGTCCAGGCGGACCGCCTAGGAGCGGCTCAGCCAGCGATTTTCGATGGCGGCGGCAGCATCAGCGGGTCGCGCAGCTGCACGATGTGTCGCCGGTCGTCGCGATCGACGATCTCGATGTTGGCGAGACCGGTCGCGGCGATGTCGACATAGATCTCGCGGATCTCGCGCGGTTGCTGATCAGATGGTCGACCCCGTCGAGGGCGACTTCGATCGTATCATCCTTGTTGTCGAAGACAATTCCGAGCAGTGGCAGAAATTCCGCCTCGATCTGGTCGCCGAGGTCGAGGGAGGCGACCTCGATCTCCGCCCGCTTGCCGACGAGCGACTTCGACAGTGTGTCGAAGAACGGGCGCCACTCCGATTTTTCGAGCTTCCGCACTGCCATCGATCGTCTCGTCTCACGGGAGGCGATAAAGGTGTCCCAGTGACGCAAGCCCGACGTTGACGACTATCAATTCGCCGACCGCGCCAAACCGCTATCTCTCGTCGGTGACTTGCGGCAAGGAGCGATCGGGTGGCGAGCGTGGATCCCTACCAGACCCTGGGAGTGCCGCGCGATGCGCCGCAGAAAGAGATCCAGAGTGCCTACCGCCGCCTCGCGAAGAAGCTGCATCCCGATCTCAACCCCGGGGACACCGGGGCTGAGGCCAGGTTCAAGGATGTCGCCGCCGCCTACGATCTGCTCGGCGATCCTGCCAAGCGCGCCCGCTTCGACCGGGGCGAGATCGACGCCGCTGGCGTCGAGCAACCACAACGACGCTATTACCGGGACTTTGCCGGCGCCGACGGCGCGGCCGGGCGTTATGCGAGCGACGATGGCTTCGCCGATTTCGCGGCCGACGATCTCTTCACGGAGATCTTCCGCCGCCGCGGGGCCGACTGGGCACGCGGGCCGGGGCGCGGCGCCGACGTGCACTACCGTCTCCCGATCGACTTTCTCGACGCGGTGAACGGTGCCGAAAAGCGTCTCACCCTGCCCGACGGATCGCTGCTCGACGTGACGATCCCGCCGGGGGCGCACGATGGGCAGATCCTCCGGTTGCGCGGCAAGGTAAGACCCGGTCGGGGCGAGGGCGCCCCGGCGGGCGACGCGTTGATCGAGATCGAGGTACGCCCGCACCCCTTCTTCGAACGCGATGGCGACGACATCCATCTCGATCTGCCAGTGACGCTGCGCGAGGCGGTTCTCGGCGAACGCATCACCGTGCCGACGCCGACCGGGCCGGTGGCGATGCGGCTGCCCAAAAGCGCCAATACCGGGACGACGCTGCGCCTCAGGGGGAAAGGCGTTGCCCGGCGCGACGGCTCCCGCGGAGACGCCTACGCTCGGCTCGAGGTGATGCTGCCGCCCAAGCCCGATCCCGACCTCGAACGCTTCGTCGCGGATTGGCCCGGCGGCACTGCCTACAATCCGCGCCAAGCGATGGGAGGCTGAATGGTGGACGTTCGGGAGTTCATTGCGCGCACGCGGCTCGATCGGCAAATGGTCGAGGCGTGGCGCGAGGCCGGCTGGCTGCGCCCGCGCGATCTGGACGGTCGGACCTATTCGGACATCGACATCGCTCGCGCGCAGCTCATCTGCGATTTGCGGAACGATCTCGGCGTCAATGACGAGGGCGTCTCGGTGATCCTCGACCTGCTCGACCAGCTGCACGGCGTTCGACGCGTTCTGCGCGACGTCCTGGACGCACTCCACCGCGAGCGCGAGGCGACGCGGCTCCGGCTCATGGCCTTGATCGGCAAGCCTCGCAAGACAGGCCCCTCAGAGACGTGACTCGCTCAGGACGGCTCCTTGGCAAGGAACTCGTGGAGCGGCAGGTCTTCGAGCCGGCGCTCGATCTCGATCTCGTGGAGGTCGACCTCTTCCGCGCCATGCGCGCGAAGGATATCCTGCGCCAGCTCCTCTTGCCGACGCGAGCGGACGCGGACCCAGAGGACGATACCGCCGATCGCCAGCTGCGTCTCGAGCCCTTCCGCCGCCTTCTCGCCGATCGACGCCGCGAGATAGTATCCGATGCCTCCGGTCGCGATGCCGCCTGCGGCGGCGGCCGCCGCCGCGAGGGCAGCGGCGCCACCCGAGGCGACGACCGCGAAGGCTGCAGCGGCGGCGCCGATGTAGCTGAGGATGCTGGCGACACCGGCCATCGGCGTCGTCAGCTCGTCTCGCGAGACGAACGCCCGGCGCGGCACCCGCGGATCGTGGATGAGCTCAGTCACCGGCAGATAGATGCCACCGAGCTTCTCCTTGACGGTTTCCGGGTCCGCCATCAGGTCGATGTCTGCGCGGTCGAAGCCGGCGCGAAGCAAGTCGTCCACCGCCGCCTCGAGCGCCTCGCGGGCCTGGAAGACGCCCGTCACCTCGCGCACCCTGACCCGATCCAGCGCCGCGTCTCCCAATCCGTTCATCGTCGCTCTCCTTTCGCCAATTCGCCTAGCTCTTGCACAACGAGTATCGGCCGGAAACCGGCGCGGTCCGTCATAGAAGCAGGCTCGGGTGAGCGGAGGGTGCGCGTCCGGTCGGCTCGAGCGAAATGGCGAAACACGAGCCCCAGCCGAGCGCGGACTGCACCTCGATCGGGTGGCCTAGCCAATCGGCAGCCCGCTTGACGACGAAGAGCCCTAGCCCGAGGCCTTGCGCCGCAGCGGCATCCAATCGTTGGAATGGCTCGAAGATATGCGGCAGATGGTGTGGCGCGATACCAATCCCGGTATCGCGCACCTCGACACGAATGGCCCCGCTGCGGTGTCGGCAGCCGACCAGGACCCGACCGCCCTCCGCGGTATATTTGAGTGAGTTGCGGACGAGATTGCGCAGAATGGCGGTAAGCAGCAAGGGATCGCTCCATACCGCGTCGCCCGCCCCGATGATCCGGAGATCGATGCCACGACGATGCGCCTCGTCGGCATGCTCGTGGGCCAGGGCCTCCAAGAGCGGGCGGAGCATCACCTCGCCGCGGCCGAGGCCCCGTGAACTCTCATGCAGGCGCAACGCATCTGCCAACATATTGAGCTGCTCTGAAAGCTGCACGCCGGCGCGGCTGCCGCGCTCGAGATGTACCAGGGCCGCGCCGTCGGCAATCAGGCGCGCGAGAAGCTCGTGCTCAGCCATGATAACCTGAAGCGGCTGGCGCAGATCGTGAGTCGCAATTCCCAGGAGCGCCGCAAAGAAGTCGTCGCGGACAATGCTATGCCGCGCCGCAGCAGGTGAACTCTGGCTATCGGACATTTGTTTCCCTCTGATTAAGACCGCCCCGCGGTCGCTGCCTCAAAGCAGCAATCGGAAAATCCGAAAGCACCGCTCCCAATGCTCGGTCTGCGGGTTCTTCAATTTGGGGTCGACGATCCTGAAGGTCCGTGCAATCGCTACGCTGATGCCGCCGGCAATCTCGGGGAGAGCCGCGTCGGTCTCGTCGCTGCACGCGAGGTCGAGCGGCGGATGCCGGATCAATTGACCGAGCGCCGGCTTTAGATCGATCTCGTCATCGATGACGCGGAAGGCATCGATCGCTTCCTGCAATCCCTTGGTGATCGGCAGATCGAACGGCGCGATGATGTCGCGCCCATTCGCCTTGGCGACGGCCTGTCCGCGAAGCAGGAGGTCGTACATCATAGCGTTGATGAAATCGTCATAGCGCTTGAGATCCGCCTTGTCGAAGTCGAGGCTAGCTGCGGCGCGGAAGAAATGCTCGAATTTCGAAATTGCCGAGACCGTCATCGATCTGCTTTCTGCCGGTGTCCCAAAGGTGATGCCGCCGCATCACCATTTCTCCTCGATACCCGGCGGAGTCACGGATGCGGTTGCCGTTCTGCAAGCCGGGTGTCGATCGCCGCAACAAGGGCGGCATGATCGATCAGCCCCTCGTACCGCCGGCCGTCGAGAAAGAAGGTCGGCGTCCCGTTGACGCCACTACGCACGCCGCCGATGAAATCGGCCCTCACCTTGGCGGCGTAGACCCGGCGTTGCAGCGCCTCGCGGAGGCTCGTCTGCGACAGTCCGAGCGCCCACGCGAGCCGGAACAGGAGCGGCGTGCTCAGCCGATCCTGGTTCTCGAAGATCAGGCCGTGCATCGCCCAGAACTCGTCGTGGGCGCCGGCGAACTCGGCAACCTCGGCCGCGGTCTCCGCATGCGGGTGAATCTCGCTCAGCGGGAAATGGCGGTAGACGAAACGCAGCCGCTCGCCGAAATGACCCAGGACCGCTTCGACGACGGGATAAGCTGCGCCGCAGTGCGGGCATTCGTAGTCGCCGTATTCGACGAGCGTCGTCGGGGCGTCACGCCCGCCACGAATGTGGTCGGACGGTCCGACAGGAACGCGCAAGCCGGTCATTGTTTCTCTCCTCGGTTTGACAGATTCTCCAGCGCGTCGAGAATCCCGTCGGCTCCGGGATTGACTGCGATCGGCGAAAGATAGGCCCAGGCGATCACCCCGGCCCTGTCGAGGATGAAGAGGGCGCGCTCGCATACGCCGTCGCCCTCGCGGTATGCGCCATATCGTTTCGCGACCCCGCCCTTTGGCTCGAAATCGGCGAGGAGCGGGAAATGAATGCGGTTATGCCGGGCGAAGGCTTGATGGCACCAAACACCGTCGACCGAGATGCCGAGGATCTCCGCGCCATGCTTCTGAAACTCCGGACGGATCTCGTTGTAGAGCGTCATCTGATCGCCGCAGACGGGGCTCCAATCGGCCGGATAGAACGCCAGGATAATCGGGCTGCCGCGCAGATCGGACAGCGACAGATCCTGGTCGGGCGTGACCCGCAGGGTGAATTCGGGAGCTCTAGTTCCCGCCGTGAGGATCTGACCCATGGTGCACCCACTCATTGCTCGAGCGGTATTATCGGGGCGTCGTGACGCGCGACCTTGATAACCATCAAGTTTTCCGTGGCCAACGAGGCGACCTCGAATTGGCGGCCGCTAAATTTGACGGCAATCAAGGCGGTGGCCGGCAATCGCGTCTCCAATGCATCGACGGAGCCGCGCAACCACAAGCCGAACGATCTCTCGCGGCTTGTCCAGTAGAAGGAGAGCGCCAGCATGGCAGCGAAGGTCATAGGCATCGATCTCGGGACGACCAATTCATGCGTCGCCACGATGGAGGGCAGCCGACCGAAGGTCATCGAAAACGCGGAAGGCGCCCGGACGACCCCGTCGATCGTCGCGTTTGCAAAGAGCGGCGAGATCCTGGTCGGGCAAGCCGCCAAGCGTCAGGCCGTGACCAACCCCGAGAACACGATCTTCGCGATCAAGCGCCTGATCGGACGCCGCTTCGACGACCCCACGGTCGCCAAGGACATGGCGCTGGTGCCTTATAAGATCGTACGCGGCGATAACGGCGATGCCTGGGTAGAGGTGCAGGGGAAGAAATACAGCCCCAGCCAGATCAGCTCCTACATCTTGCAGAAGATGCGCGAGACCGCCGAGGCCTACCTCGGCGAGAAGGTGATGCAGGCGGTCGTCACGGTGCCGGCGTATTTCAACGATAGCCAGCGCCAGGCGACCAAGGACGCCGGCGCGATCGCCGGCCTCGAGGTCCTGCGCATCATCAACGAGCCGACCGCGGCGGCGCTCGCCTACGGGCTCGAGAAGAAGGGCCAGGGCAAGATCGCCGTCTACGATCTTGGCGGCGGCACCTTCGACATCTCGATTCTCGAGATCGGCGACGGCGTCTTCGAGGTCAAGTCGACGAACGGCGACACCTTCCTCGGCGGCGAGGACTTCGATCAGCGGGTGGTCGATTACCTCGCCGAGGAGTTCCGCAAGGAGCAGGGCATCGACCTGCGCAAGGATCGCCTCGCGCTGCAGAGGTTGAAGGAGGCCGCCGAGAAGGCCAAGATCGAGCTGTCCTCGACGATAGAAACCGAGGTCAATCTGCCGTTCATCACGGCCGATCAGAACGGCCCGAAGCATCTGAACTCCAAGCTGACGCGCGCCAAGCTCGAGGCGCTGGTCGACGACCTGATCCAGAAGACCGTCGAGCCCTGCCGCAACGCTCTAAAGGATGCCGGCCTCAAGGCCTCCGATATCGAGGAGGTTATTCTGGTCGGCGGCATGACCCGCATGCCCAAGGTCATCGAAACGGTCAAGCAGGTCTTCGGCAAGGAGCCGAACCGCAGCGTCAACCCGGACGAGGTCGTCGCGATCGGCGCCGCAATCCAGGCCGGCGTGCTCAAGGGCGAGGTCAAGGACGTCCTGCTGCTCGATGTCACCCCCCTCAGCCTCGGCCTCGAGACGCTCGGCGGGGTCATGACCAAGCTGATCGAGCGCAACACGACGATTCCGACGAAGAAGAGCCAGACGTTCTCGACCGCCGAGGACAACCAGACCGCGGTCACCATCCGCGTCTTCCAGGGCGAGCGCGAGATGGCGGCGGACAACAAGCTGCTGGGCCAGTTCGACCTCGTCGGGATTCCGCCGGCGCCGCGCGGCGTGCCGCAGGTCGAGGTCACGTTCGACATCGACGCCAACGGCATTGTCAACGTCTCGGCCAAGGACAAGGCGACCGGCAAGGAGCAGCAGATCCGCATCCAGGCATCGGGCGGCCTCTCCGACGCCGACATCGACCGCATGGTCAAGGACGCCGAGGCGCATGCCGCCGAGGACAAGAAAAAGCGCGAGGTGATCGAGGCCAAGAACCAGGCCGAGGGCCTCATCCACACGACCGAGCGGACCCTCAGCGAGGCCGGCGACAAGGTGCCGGCGTCGGAGAAGGACGCGATCACCGCGGCAATCGCTTCGCTGCGCGAGGCGACCTCGGGCGAGGATGCCGAGGCGATCAAGAGCAAGACCGAGGCGCTCGCCCAGCTCTCGATGAAGCTCGGCGAGGCGATGTACAAGGCGCAGCAGGCGGCCGGCGCGGCCCCGGGCGGCGAGGGCGAGCCGGGCGGCGGCACCGCCTCCGGCGCGAAGCCGGCGGACGACAAGGTCGTCGACGCCGATTTCGAGGAGGTCGACGACCAGAAGAAGCGCGGCTCGGCGTAAAACCGATCGCGTTCGGAATGA
>JAQGID010000165.1 GCA_028291405.1 Rhodospirillales bacterium
CGTCTGCTCGTCGAGCGAGAAATTGGTCGCGTAGAGGGGGATCTTGTCCTTCAGCCCGGCCTCGGCGAATTGCTTGACGAAATTGATCGAGGCGGCGCCGGCGTTGTAGAAGAAGAACACCCCGTCGGGCTTCGCGGCGCGGATCTCGGCCAGCTCGGCCGCGAAATCGAATTGCGGCAGCGGCGTATAGACCTCGCCGACGATGGTGCCGGTGAAACCGCGCTTGAACCCGGCAAGCATGTCCTTGCCGGCAGCGTAGTTGGCGCCCATCAGATAGACGTTCTTGACGCCCTGCTTGCTGAGATAGACGCCCATCGCCTGCGGCGTCGTGTCGTTCTGGAAGGCCGCCGCAAAGAAATATGGGTTGCACTCGGGGCCGGCGAGCTGCGAGGGGCCGGCATTGGTGCTGAGGATGAAGACCTTGCGCGGCAGGACGGTGTGGGCGACGGCGATCATATTGTTCGACGGCACGATGCCGGTGATCAGCTGGACCTTGTCCTCGTCCAGCATCTTGCGGGCGAGCTGCACGGCGACGTCGGGCTTGAACTGGTCGTCGCCCTTGACGAGCTCGACCTCGCGGCCGCCGAGCTTGCCGCCGGTCTCCTGCAGCGCCAGCGTGAACCCGTCGTAGACATCGGGCCCCACCGTCGAGGTCGGCGTCGAGAAGCTGGAGATGAAGCCGACCTTGAGCTTGTCGGCCGCCCATCCCGCCGAGGATCCGAGTGCCACTCCGAGAACTAAGGCAATCGCCGCGCCGACCCTGCTCATCCGCTCCCTTTCCCGCGCTGCTGGCATCGCTGCCGGCGCGTTGATTCATCATCGGTGACCCGAATGTCTAGCCTATGGCATGGCAATCGCTCAATGCCAAGTGATTCGTCGGCTACGGCAGCGGCTTGGCGGCGACGAGGACGAAAGCGATGAGACACGGCGCTTCGGTGCGATTGCTCCACGCATGGTTGGTGCCGCGTTGGATCAGGCAGTCGCCCTGCTTGAGCAGCACCTCGCCCTCGTCCATCACGGCATAGATCTCGCCGGAAAGGATGATGGCATAGTCGACCGTATCGGTGCGGTGCATGCCCTTGTGCCGCGTCTCGCCTTGATCGCGGCGCGCGCCCATGCCGGAAAAATGCGCCGCCGGATCGATCGTCTTGAGGCGGACGCTGTCCGGCGGATACTCGATGTAGCGGAAGACGGTCCCCGATCCCTCCGGCGTGATCCGCCTCTCGCGGATCGCGGCGTCGGGACTGCCGGAATTGTCGGCCGGCGCCGTCGTCGTCGCCCACAGCTCGGTCGAACGCAACCCGCCGGAGCTGGGTGCGACGAAGTCGTTGGGCGACTCGCCGTCCATCAGGATGATCGAACGGCCTGCGGCATTGTGGCCGGTGACGACGCGTCGGTGAATCTTTGGCATTCGTTTCCTCGCGGATCGCGCCGGATTGAAATGCTCCGGTCGGCTTCGATCGAGTCTAGTGGTCAAAATCATACGCTTGATACCCGCCGAGACCTATCGTGAACGACGGGTTGGGTGGATTTCTTCCAGTCCGCTCTTGGGATAAGCGCCGCGGAAGCGGTCATTCGCGAGAGCGGCTCTGATCGACAGCTTCGCGCCCTTTCCGGTCGTTCAGGCGCGCGGCGGATGATCCTGAAAACGGACGAATAAAAACTCAGCAGCGCTGACCCACCTAAGCCGGAAGGGACACTCATTGTCCGCTGCGGTCTGATCCCGAAGTATCGGACCGTAAGGCTGTGGACAGAGCGCCGATTGACGTCCTACTCCGGCTGGGAGGCAGAACCTCTGTTGTTGCAAGAGACAACATCTAGCGTTCCAACGAGAAATCGATAGTTTTGAAGCGCGACACGTCGGCACTCGCGAACTCATATGCATCCGAGCCCCCATGAAAGCCAACAGAGGTAGCGATTCCGAACTTCTGGATCCTGTGCGCGCAGCTATTCGGTTGGGCGTTTCTCCCGAGTGCTGTTCCACTACGCTCGCCGTGACACTCAGACAGCCGTAGGTCCGATACGTCTCGCTAGCCGATCGGAAAACGGAAGGACGCTCTTCGCCGCGGAGGATCTCGACGAATTTGATCGGCGACTTGGCGATCCCAGGTCCACTCCAAGCGAGCCACGAGCGAAGATCGATCCTGCCGTGGTGGCGCACTTAAGAGTCGAGGCGGGCGGCGGTTGCGCGAGATGCGGCTCCGGCGTGGCTGTTGAGAGTGCGCATATCGTCCCCTACAGCGAAGCGCGATCGAACCATCACCGCAATCTTCTGCGTTTATGCTCGGCGTGCCACGGCGAATTCGACTCCGGCGTGCTGGCACGATCCGAGATTGAGGCGCTCAAAGGGCGGCTGGAGAATGCAATGCGCGATCGGCTGCTTGCGGCCGAAGGCGTGGTCATGGCCGATCTGCCGATTCGCCACCAACTTTTCGGACGCGTCGACGAGGTCGCTCAGCTTGCGACCGGTATGCAGTCCATTCTGTCAATCATCGTGCGAGGCGTCGGCGGCATCGGCAAAACGCAGCTCGTACTTGCGGCGGCCGATGCGGCGCAATCGGCACGCCCCCTCGTCTGGATCGCACTTGAAGACTGTCCGAGCGAAGCGGTGCTGGCGGCATACCTCGAAGCCGCCGCCGGGCGGATTTCGGAAGGCGACTCCCTCCGAACGTTCTCATCCGCACGGGCCTGCGTGGTCCTGGATGGCATCGAGCGTGCCGGGTGCGGTCTGGAGGCGGTATCGAACCTGATCTCGAGGCTTACGTCAGATGGACTGAACATTCAGGTCGTGGTGACGTCGCAGGTCCGCTTGCCGGAGATCGCCTTCGGCATGGAATTGGAACTGGGAAAGCTCGACGAAACGTCATCGGCACTCATCCTGCCTTCACCTGCTCGTGGGCAGCGTTCCGTTCCACGCCTACTCGAATTTGCCGACGGTCATCCTCTCACATTGCGGATAATCGCCGCGCTGGTACGGCATTTCGACGACGCCGAGGAGGTATTGACGAGGCTTCGGGGCAGCGCGCGGCCGATCGAAATGCCGGCCCGCTCCAGACAGGGAGCGGGCTCTTCACTGGACCTATGCTTGGGAGCCGCGTTTGCGGCGCTGAACATGGACGAGCGTGCGGCGATGTGGGCGATTGCTCAGTTCCCGGCGGGACTGGCGACCGCGTTTGTTGATCTTGGCTCGCTCGGGTTCGAGGATGCACCCGCCCTTACCGCCGGCTTACGCAGATGGCACCTTTTGGAGGTCGGTGATCTCTGGGGCGGCTCGCTTCTCTCAATGTTATCGCCTATTAGAGACTTCGTCCGTCGGACGGTCGACGAGCAGCTGGTGCACGGGCTTGGAGAGACCAGACGCCGCCTTGCGTTCGTGGTCGCTGCGCGGATTAGAGAGGCGGATTCAGACCTTATCCATGGCGGGCGGGTCAAGTCTGGAAAGGCGCTGTTTGACCGTGAACTCCCTAATGCCCTGGCGGTGATGGAGATCGCCTCGAGCCATGCCGCGGGCGACGCCGGGTACCGCGTCCTTGCCATCGCGCTCGCGTCAAACCTGCAGACCTATCTCTTCAGTGCAGGCTATTTCGATGTCGGCGCGGAGGTGATGAGGAAGGCGGCGGACCTTGCAATCGCGGCCGGACGGCCGCGAGAGGCGCTTGAGATGATCTCTCAGCTCGTGTCTCTGGCAAACAGGGGCGAGCGTTTCGAGCTCGTACGCGCCGCGCTAGAGGACGCCCGGGCGCTGAATTGCAAGGACGATCCATTCGCGTTGGCGCTGCTCCTCGGCATCGAGGCCAATGCGGAACGTCCGCGGGGAGACGGCTGGCAAGGGGGCGGTCGGGAGGAGCTCTTACGGCAGGCCGCCTCGGCCGCTCGGTCCTACGAATTGCTCGTTGAAGCGGCCGGAAGGAAATTGACTCATCGTGCGGCGCTCGCCCTCCTGCAGCAGGGCTGTATCCTGGAAGATGCAGGAAATCCGGGAGGGGCGCTGCCGCTGCTTGAGCGGGCCTGCGCCTATTTTCTGAATGTGAAGGATCCGATCAACGCCGGCGCGGCGCTGCAGCGGAGAGGGAACTGCCTTGCGTATGCGGGACGCTACGATGACGCCATGGACAGCTATGCCGATGGCGCTATCCAGTTTCACCCCTTGGCGGCAGTAGATTACCGTAGCAACACGCTCGGCGAGGCCGGCCTGCTCATGGCCGAGCATCACCGCGTGACCTGCTCGCCCAAGATCACACTCGACATCACGATGGGCGGGGTTGACGATATCGTCGACCAGATCGTCGGGGTCGTGCCCGGCATCCGCGTGCCCGGAAACGACTGGCCGTACTTGCTTACCCGTAAGGCGTGCGGCATGATTTCGCTGGCATCGCTTGCCGGTTACAGCTCCGCAGTCGAGCATATGGGAATTCGCCTTCGTGAGGAGGTGTCCGACGTGTTGCTTGGGCGAGAATCCGAGGAATGGCAGGCCGTCGGCGGCGGAAGTCTGGTGTCCGCCCACTTCTCCGCCCTGGCTTGGCTGTGCGAGCATATCGCGAATGTCCAGCCTCCGGATCGGCGACCCGACCTGAAGGAGGTCGAGGGCCTTTCGATCATCATGGAGGACATGTTTCGTGGTGAGATCCGCGATTTGATGTTCGCGTGGCTTGCACGTTATTTATCGGAACAGCGCGGACTCGTCGGACTGAGGGCCGGCGTCCTCCGCGCCGCCGTGGACAGTTTGGCATACGGAGATCGCTTCAGCCTCGACAATTTCGACCTTTCAAACTGAAGCTGGCGCACTCGTCCGCCGCGCTGAGCGGGATCTGGACCTTCAAGTGAAGATGCGCCAAAGCATCCTTGGAAGGTCAGGCCTCGCCTTCGCTGCCGACAGCAGTCTTTCCGATAGCGGCCAGTTCGAGCCGAACCGTCAAACATGAACTTTCGTGCGGTGGCCGGGAGCGCCTCAACGACCGACTTGGATCGAAGCACGTCGCTGCCGTGTCGGGTACCAAGCGTATGATTTTTACCACTAGCGGATAGCGGCCCTCAGCGGCGACGGAACTCCGATCTCGTCGGTGGTATCCAGCGACTGAAAAAATGTCCGGGAGAATCTTGTCATGACCGGATATTTTGGTTATATATCCAAATAGATAATTTCTTGGAGCTGGAAATGGCAAACCCTCGGGCTCGGCGCGGTCGAAAAATGTGGAAGCCGGTCCGCATGCCCGTTGGATCAGGCGAGAACAAATTGAAGTCCAATCAAATGGTTACAGATCAGTTCCCTGTTCCTTACATTAAGAAATCGATCTGCGTTTCCATCGGGATTTCGATTTTTCAAGGACTTGGCGGATTTTGTGGTTCGTGCCCGCCCTGTTATTTTCCTGTATTTAACAGGAGACACGGGCCGCCGTGCCGCGATCGCCTGGCGCCGACCGCCGCCCTCGAAGGGCGCCGCTTGACGGGGACGATCGCCGCACCGTCAAATCGGGGCGACCGGCGCCCTGTCGCCTCGTCGTGGTAACCAGCTCGCGGGAGCTCGCGATGGAAAAATACGGTATCGGACAGAGCGTCACGCGATTCGAGGATCCCCGTCTGCTGCGCGGCCGTGGGCGCTACGTCAACGACATCCAGCTGCCGCGCCAGCTCCATGCCGTCTTCCTGCGCTCGCCGCATGCGCATGCCAGGGTCCTGCGGGTCGAAGCCGAGGCGGCAAAAGCCGCGCCCGGCGTCGCCGCGGTCTTCTTCGGCACCGACTACGCGGCGGCCGACCTCGGCACGACGGTGCCGACGATGAAGCGGACGCGCGCCGACGGCTCGCCGCTGTTCCACCGGCCGCATCCGGTACTGGCGCGCGACCGCGTGCATTACGTCGGTGAAGGCGTGGCGATGGTCGTGGCGGAGACGCTGGCGCAGGCTCGCGACGCGGCCGAGCTCATCGCGGTCGAATATGAGGCGTTGCCGGCGGTCACCTCGGCGGCCGAGGCGGTGAAGCCGGGTGCGCCAGCGGTCTGGGACGAGCGTCCCGACAATGTCTCGCACGTCTTCAACGTCGGCAATAAAGCGGCTGCCGATGCCGCCTTCGCGGGCGCGGCAAAGGTCGTGCGGCGGCGCTACGTCATCAGCCGCGTCCATGCGCAGTACATGGAGACGCGCGGCGCGATCGGCGCTTATGACGAGAGCGACGAACGCTATACGCTGCATGCCGACGTGCAGTACCCGCATCGCGTCCGCCAGATGCTCGCCGAGAGCGTCTTCAAGATTCCGCAGCATCGCATCCGCGTCGTCGCCGGCGACGTCGGCGGCGGGTTCGGCACCAAGGGGTGGCAATACCCCGAGCACCGGCTGGTGCTCTGGGCGTCGCGCCAGCTGGGCCGGCCGGTGAAATGGAGCTGCGACCGCAGCGAGGCGATCCTCGCCGACGAGCACGGCCGCGACAACGTCACCGAGATCGAGCTGGCGCTCGACGGCGAGGGCAGGTTCCTCGGGCTGCGGGCGCGGCTGCTTGCCAATCTCGGCGCCTATATCTCGTCCGACCGCAATCTCCTGACGCCGTTCGGCGTCATCGGCGCCATCGTCGGCGTCTACGATATCCCGGCGGCGCACGTTCAGATCACCGCGGTCATGACCAATACCAACTCGACGGCGCCCTATCGCGGCGCCGGACGGCCGGAGGCGATCTATGCGCTCGAGCGGCTGATCGACGATGCGGCGCGCGAGCTCGGCCACGACCGTATCGCGCTGCGCCGCCGCAACCTGATCGGCTCCGCCGCGATGCCCTACAAGAACGCGCTGGGCCTGACCTACGATTGTGGCGAGTTCGCCCGCAGCATGGACATCGTGATGGCCGAGGCCGACGTCGCCGGGTTCGAGGCGCGGCGGGCAGAGGCGAAGTCGCGCGGCAGGCTGCGCGGCTTCGCGCTCGTCAACGCGATCGAGAAGGCGGCCTCGCCGGGGCTCGAGCACGCCGAGATCCGCTTCAATACGAGCGGCTCTGCGACGCTAATGATGGGGACGAAGAACCAGGGGCAGGGACACGAGACGACGTTCAAGCAGATCGCCGCCGAGCGGCTCGGGCTCGACCCCGGGGATCTCTATTTCGTCGAGGGCGACACCGACAAGGTCGCCTTCGGCATGGGCACGA
>JAQGID010000173.1 GCA_028291405.1 Rhodospirillales bacterium
CTTCCCGATCGCCGTGACGCTGATCCTGCGCTACCAGCTCAACGTCGAGATCTGGGTCAGACCGCTGATGATCCTCGGGACGCAATGGTACATCCTGTTCAACGTCATCGGCGGCGCGGCCGCGATCCCCGGAGATCTTCACTACGCCGCCAACAATCTCGGCGTCTCGCGTTGGCTGTGGTGGCGGCGCGTCATCCTGCCGGGGATCTTTCCCGGCTATATCACGGGTGCCGTCACCGCCGCGGGCGGCTCCTGGAACGCCAGCATCGTCTCCGAGGTGGTGCGCTGGGGCGATACGACGCTGACCGCGACCGGCATCGGCTCCTATATCGCGCATTGGACGGAGGCCGGCGATTCCCAGCGCATCGCCCTCGGCATCACCGTCCTCTGCCTCTACGTCATCGTCTTCAACCGCCTGTTCTGGCGTCGGCTTTACGATCTCGCCGCCGAGCGGCTGCGGATGGATTGAGGAGACAGCGATGAGCGACATCGTGATGGCCGCCGAAGCCGTCAGCAAAAGCTTCAAGACCGCCGACCGCGCCGGCCGTCTCGTCCTCGACAAGGTCGATTTCCACATCAACGACGGCGAGATCGTCGCCGTGCTCGGCAAGTCGGGCTCCGGGAAGTCGACCTTCCTGCGCATCCTTGCCGGTTTGATCGAGCCGAGCGGCGGCCGCGTCGTCTATCGCGGCGCCGAGGTCCACGGCCCGGCGCAGGGCGTCGCGATGGTCTTCCAGAGCTTTGCCCTGTTCCCGTGGCTCACGGTCCTGGGCAACGTCGAGCTCGGGCTCGAAGCGCTCGGCGTGCCGCGCCAGGAGCGCCGCGAGCGCGCCCTCGCCGCGATCGATCTGATCGGCCTCGACGGTTTCGAATCGGCCTATCCCAAGGAGCTCTCCGGCGGCATGCGGCAGCGCGTCGGCTTCGCTCGCGCGTTGGTTGTCAACCCCGAGGTCCTGCTGCTCGACGAGCCCTTCTCGGCGCTCGACGTCCTCACCGCCGAGACGCTGCGCGGCGACCTCGTCGATCTGTGGCTGGAGCGGCGCATCCCGACGCGCGGCATCCTCTTCGTCTCGCACAATATCGAGGAGGCGGTCGAGATCGCCGACCGCATTGCGATCTTCGACAGCGATCCCGGCAAGATCCGTTCCGAGATCCCGGTGCCGCTGCCGCGGCCGCGCGACTGGAACAGCGCCGGCTTCCGCCAGATCGTCGACCAGGTCTACGCCATGCTGACGACGACGCCGGGCGGCGCCGGCCGTCGCGGCGCCAAGCCCGAGCCAATCAGCATCGCCTATCGCCTGCCCGATGCGCCGGTGCAGCAGCTCGCCGGCCTCATCGACACGGTCGCCGACGCGCCCTACCACGGCCGCGCCGACCTGCCGCATCTCGCCGACAGCATCGGGCTCGAGACCGACGAGCTGCTGCCACTGATCGAGACGCTGCAGCTGCTCGGCTTCGCGCATGTCGGCGGCGGCGATATCGAGCTGACCGCCGCTGGCCGCGTCTATTGGGACAGCGACATCCAGCAGCGCAAGATCCTGTTCGGCGACCACCTCGTCCGCACCATCCCGCTGGCGGCGCATATCCGCCGCGTCCTCGACGAGCGGCCTGGCCATCGCGCTCCCCGAGCCCGCTTCCAGCGCGAGCTCGAGGATCATCTCGACGAGGAGGAGGCCGACGAGGTGCTTGAGACGATCATCAACTGGGGCCGCCACGCCGAGCTCTTCGCCTACGATTACGACAGCGAGGTCCTCAGCCTCGAGAACCCGACCTGACGGGGTCTTTCGATCGGCATTTTTTTTGCCGGGCATGTCGAAGTAATCTTTCACCGCTCGTCATGCTGTCGATCCCGCCATCTCGTGGGCTCGCCTGACTGGAGGACGACATGCAATACGCAATCCTGATCTATGAGAAAGACGCCGATTTCGCCGCCCGCTCCGAAGGCGGCGAGCGCGAGCGCAACTACTGGGCCGGCTGGCGCGCCTATGGCCAGGCGCTTGCCGAAGCGGGCATCGGCAAGGGCGGCTCGGCGCTGCAAGCTGGCCATACCGGCACGACGGTCCGCATCGACGGCAGTCAGCGTCAGGTCCAGGACGGACCCTTCGCTGATTCCAAGGAGCAGCTCGGGGGCTTCTACATGATCGACGTGCCCGACCTCGATGCGGCGCTCGAATGGGCGGCGCGTTGCCCGGCCGCGGCGAGTTGCGCCGTCGAGGTCCGGCCGGTCTTCCAGCGCACGCCGAGCTGAGGCCGGCGATGGACGCGCGGCTCGCAGTCGAAGCCGCGGCGCGCGCGTCCTACGGCCGGCTCGTCGCATATCTTGCGTCGCGGTCGCGCGACCTGGCGGCGGCGGAAGACGCGCTTGCCGATTCGTTTCGCGCGGCGCTCGAGACCTGGCCGCGCGACGGCGTCCCCCGCAAGCCCGAAGCGTGGCTGCTCGTCGCGGCCCGCCGCCGCCTTACTGACTTGAGCCGCCACGACCAGGTACGCGCAGCGGCGTCGCCCACGCTCGCGATTCTTGCCGAAGAGGTCGAGGCGGGCGAGGCGCCGGCCGCGTCGTTCCCCGACGAGCGGCTCGCGCTACTCTTCGTCTGCGCCCATCCGGCCATCGATCCGGCGGCCCGCACGCCGCTCATGCTGCAGACGGTGCTCGGCCTCGATGCCGCCCGCATCGCCTCGGCGTTCCTCGTCGCGCCCGCCGCCATGGGGCAACGGCTGACCCGCGCCAAGGGCAAGATCCGCGACGCCGGCATCGCCTTCGAGGTGCCGGATACGAGCGAATTGGCGCCGCGCCTCGAGGCGGTGCTGGCGGCGATCTACGCGGCCTACGGTGCCGGTTGGGACGATCTCGCAGGCGCCGATCCGCGGCGCCGCGGCCTCGCCGAGGAGGCGGTGTTCCTCGCACGTGTCGTCGTCCAGCTCCTGCCGGCAGAGCCCGAGGCCAAGGGGCTGCTCGCGCTGATGCTCCATTGCGAGGCGCGGCGCCAAGCGCGGCGCGACGTTGCCGGCGCCTTCGTTCCGCTGTCCGAGCAGGATACCGGCCTGTGGTCGCGTCGCCTGATGGACGAAGCCGAGGGGCTGCTTGCCGCCGCCGCGCCGGCGCGGCGTCTCGGCCGTTTCCAGCTCGAGGCGGCAATTCAATCCGCCCATGCCGAGCGCGCCCGCAGCGGTGGCGTCGATTGGCCGGCGATCGTGGCGCTCTACGACGGGCTGATGTTGGTGGCACCCAGCATCGGCGCTCTCGTCGGCCGCGCCGCCGCCGTCGGCGAGTCGAGCGGCCCGGCGGCGGGGCTCGCCCTGCTGCACGGGGTTCCGGCTGCGGCGGTGGCGCAGTACCAGCCTTTCTGGGCGCTGAATGCCCATCTGCTGAGTCGCCTCGGCCGCCGCGCCGAGGCGACGGCAGCCTACGATTCCGCGATCGGTCTCGCCACCGATCCGCAGGTGCGGGCATTCCTGATCGAACGGGCCGCGGCCGCCGGCGCAAGCGAGGCTTGACCGCCGATCATCGTCGCATGGCGGATTGCGCCCGCGTCCCGCATACTTGGGGCAAGACGATTCCGGGAGGGACGATGGCGTTGCGGTCGTTGCGCGCAGCTGGCGCCGCGTGGTTGCTGCTCGGGTCCATTGCCGGCTCGGCGTTCGGCCAGGGCGACAAGGTGGCGCCCTCGGGCGCTGCGGCGCATGCGACCGATGCGGCGCAGATCGCCGAGCTCGTCGCCGCGAACCGGATCCTCGCCGACCAGGGCGTGCTGGATGCCTTCGGCCATGTCAGCGTCCGCAGCAGCCAGGATCCGAGCCGCTTCCTTCAGGCGCGCTCGGGCGCGCCGGCGCTGGTGACGGCGGCGGATATCGTCGAGTTCGATCTCGATGCGAGGCCGGTCGACCCCGGCGACAAATCCGTGCCGCTCGAGCGCTTCATCCATAGCGAGATCTACAAGGCGCGGCCGGACGTCAAAGCGATCGTCCACAGCCATGCGCCTGCGGTCATCCCCTTCGGAATCACCGCGGAGAAGCTGCGGCCGGTCTACCACATGGGATCGTTCCTCGGCACCGGCGCGCCGGTCTTCGAGATCCGCGACGGCGCCGGCTCGGCGACCGATCTGCTGATCCGCACGCCGGCGATCGGCGCGGCGCTCGCGAAAACTCTCGGGAGTGCGTCGGTCGTGCTGCTGCGCGGCCATGGCGATGCGGTTGTTGGGACATCGCTGCCCGAGGCGGTGTTCCGGGCGATCTACACCGCCCAGAACGCCGACCTCGAGGCGGCGGCGCTGCGTCTCGGCGCCGTCAATTTTTTGACGCCGGAAGAGGCGAAGGCGGCGACCGCGACCAACGCCGTCGCGCTCAACAAGGCCTGGCTGATGTGGAAGCAGCAGGTGGCGGCGAAACGATAGGGCTCAGCTGTCCTTGAGCGGCTTGCCCGCGAGATCCTCGGCGCGCTCGACCTTGATGAGAACGGCGAAGCCCTTCTTCTCGGGATCGCGGTCCTTCTCCGGCTGGATCACCTTGTCCCAGACCTGATCGTAGATCGCGCCGGATTTGTGGATCTCCGCGGTGCCGTAGAAGCGGGCGATGCCGCCGGCCGGCAGGGTTCCGTCGGCGCGCAACGCCGCCTTCTTGAAGAAGACCGTGACCTTTGCGCCGTCGGCGAGGTTCTCGTTGGTCGAGCCCTTGCCACGCTCCCACAGCGCCAGATGCTCGTCATCGAAGACCAGCGTGCTGCCGCGCGGCGTGATCTGCGCGAAGCCGTTGGGGAGGATCGTGCCGACCAGGCAAACATCGGCCGGGAAGGCAGTGTTGATATGCTCGTGCAGAACCTTCGGAATCTTCGCCAAGACAACTCTCCTCCGCTCTCGATCAACGCAAAATTCGCGTGAATTCTCGGCGCAGGCTAGGGCAGCCGACTGTGAAAAGAAAGCCCGTCAATGCCCGCGTCTGACCGACCCGCCGCCGTCTCAACCCTTCCGCCGCATCGTCGGGAAGGCGATGACGTCGCGGATCGAGGGGCTGTCGGTCAGCAGCATGACGAGCCGGTCGATGCCGATGCCGAGCCCGCCGGTCGGCGGCAGCCCGTATTCGAGGGCGGTGACGAAGTCGGCGTCGAGCATCTGCGCCTCGTCGTCGCCGCGCTCGCGCTCCTCCATCTGCGCCTCGAACCGGGCGAGCTGGTCGCGCGGGTCGGTCAGCTCGGAGAAGGCGTTGGCGATCTCCCAGCCGTTGACGTAGGTTTCGAACCGCTCGACAAGGCGCGGATCGCCGTTGCGATGCGACTTGGCGAGCGGCGAGATGTCGCGCGGGAAATCGGTGACGTGGGTCGGCTGGATGAGGCCGGCTTCGACGGTGTGGGCGAAGGCGGCTTCCAACGCATGGCCCCAGCTCGCGCCGGGCTTCAGATCGGCGCCGAGGCCCTGCGCCATCTCGACCGCCGCGGCGGCGGTCTCGATCGCGAGGAAATCGATGCCGGTCTTCTCCTCGACCAGGCTCGCCATCGAGCGGCGCGGCCAGGGCGAGGCGAGATCGATCGTCGTGCCGCCGTAGCTGACGGCCGTCGTGCCGCAGGCCGCCATCGCGGCATAGCGCACGAGGTTCTCCGCCAAATCCATCATGTCGGTGAAGTCGGCGAAGGCCTCGTAGAGCTCGAGCGAGGTGAACTCGGGATTGTGGCGCGGCGACAATCCTTCGTTGCGGAAGCAGCGATTGATCTCGAAGACGCGGTCCGACAGGCCGCCGACGATCAGCCGCTTGAGGTGCAGCTCGGGGGCGATGCGCAGGTAGAGATCCATGTCGAGCGCGTTGTGATGCGTGACGAAGGGTTTCGCCGAGGCGCCACCGGCGATCGTGTGGAGCATCGGGGTCTCGACCTCGAGATAGTCGCGCGCTGCGAGATAGCGGCGGAAGGCGGCGATCACCTGGCTGCGCTTGCGCAGCGTCGCGCGGCTCTCGTCGTTCATGATGAGGTCGAGGTAGCGCTGGCGATAGCGCGTCTCGATGTCGGCGAGGCCGTGGAATTTCTCTGGCAGCGGCAGCAGCGCCTTCGACAGCACCGTGATGCGCTGGGCGTTGACCGTCAGCTCGCCGCGCGGCGTCCGCCGCACGATTCCCTCGACGCCGATGATGTCGCCGAGGTCGAGCAGGCGGAGAAGCGGCAGCTGCTCGGCCGCCAGGAAATCCTTGTGGCTGAAGATCTGGATCTTGCCGCTGGCGTCGTGCAGATCGATGAACATGCCGTTGTTGCGATTGGCGCGAATGCGGCCGGCGACGGCGACGTGGTCCTCGGTGACCTCGCCCGGTGCCAACGTGGCATGGCGCGCGTCGATCTCGGCGGCCATCGCATTACGCGTGAAACGATGCGGATAGGCATCGATCCCGAGCTCGTGCAGCCCCTCGAGCTTCTCGAGCCGGGCCCGGCGAAACTGGTTGTCCTTGGCGTGCTCGCCGCGCTCGTGGTCGTCGCGCTCTTCCGGCATTCTGCTGCTCCATCGCCGCCTCGGTCCGGCGGCTCGTCCTTTTAGACGCTGGGGATTTTTGCGACTAGGGCAAACCGCCGCCCGCGGCATTTTACGCGCATTTGCCGTGATTTCCGGAAGATTGACAAGCGACGCGAGCCCTGCCTAAATTTCCACCAGCGCCGATTTGAGCTTCAGCTTGCGGGCGCTATAAAAATGCGGCTAAAGCGGCGGTAAATCGATCCGCCCGGCGATGCTGCGGCGGATTTTTTATCGCCTGTTCCGCCCAGGCGTGACGATGGAGAGCGGGATGTTCCAGTTCGGATCGAAGGTCGCGCGTCTGGCTCTCGCCTTCGCGGGGCTCGTCGTCGCGGCGGATGCCGCCGGCGCGGCGGAGCCTGCCAAGATCGGCATCGACTACGCCTACTACAATCCGGTCGGCCTGCTGATGAAGGACAAATCCTGGCTCGAGCAGGCGTTCGCCGCCCAGAAGATCGCGATCGAATGGGTTTATAGCGCCGGCAGCAACAAGGCGCTGGAATACCTCAATGGCGGCAGCGTCGATTTCGGCTCGAGCGCCGGCTCGGCGGCGCTGCTCGCCAAGTCGAACGGCAATCCGATCAAGGCGGTTTACATCTATTCGAAGCCGGAGTGGACGGCGCTCGTCGCCCGCAAGGATTCGCCGTTGACCAGCGTCGCCGAGCTCAGGGGCAAGCGGATCGCCGCAACGCCCGGCACCGACCCCGGTATTTTCCTGCTGCGCGCCCTGCACGACGCCGGGTTGAAGCCGAGCGACGTCAAGATCGTCACGCTGCAGCACGCCGACGGCAAGACGGCGCTCGAGCGCGGCGACGTCGATGCCTGGGCCGGGCTCGATCCCTTCATGGCCCAGACCGAGCTGGAGCAGGGCTCCAAGCTGTTCTATCGCAATCCCGATCTGAACACTTACGGCTTTCTCAACGTCCGCGAGGACTTCGCCAAGCGCTATCCCGAGAGCGTCACCCGCGTGCTGACGGTCTACGAGAAGGCGCGGCATTACGCGCTCGACCATCCCGACGAGCTGCGCGCCGCGCTCGTCAAGGCGGCGAAGCTCAGCGACGTGGTCGCCGCCAAGGAGCTCGAGCGCACCGACATCAGCGACCCGGTGATCGGCGACAAACAGCGCCGCGCGATCGTCGCCGCCGGCGGCGTCCTCAAGGAAAGCGGCATCATGCCGGAGGACACCGATGCGGCGAAGGTCGCGGATTCGCTGATCGACCCGCAATACGTCACGCGGATGGCGACGGCGCCGGCGAAATGACCGTCGAGCGACACCCGTCGGAAACGCCGAGCGGCGTCCGTCGGTTCGCAGCGCCGTTCCGCTACCTGCGGCTGGTCGCGCCGCTGCCGATCGGACGCGACGCCGAGTGGGCCGTGCCTGAGGAAGCTCCGGATGAGCGTCTCCGCGCGCCGCGTCGTCGTGTCCTGCCGCGACATGCGGCAGTCGGCTTCATCATCCCGTTACTCATCCTGATCGCCTGGGAGGCGGCGTGCCGCAGCGGCCTCGCGCCGCGCAACCTCTTGCCGGCGCCCTCGGCGGTGCTCGGCGCGCTCTACGACCTGGCGCGGCGTGGCGAGCTGCTCGGCCATATCGGCATCACGCTGTTCCGCGTCTTCTTCGGCTTCCTGCTCGGCACGATCGTCGGCACGGTCCTCGGGGCGCTGACGGGCTATTCGTCGTGGTGGCGCCGGCTGCTCGATCCGATGCTGCAGGCGCTCCAGAACGTGCCGTCGATCGCCTGGGTCCCGTTGTTTATCCTCTGGCTCGGCATCTTCGAGGCCTCGAAGGTGACGCTGATCGCGGTCGGCGTCTTCTTCCCCGTCTATCTCAATCTAATGAGCGGCATCCAGCAGGTCGACCGCAAGCTCGTCGAAGTCGGCCGCATCTACGGCTACAGCGGCTTCGCGCTGGTCTGGCGCGTCCTGCTGCCGGCGACGCTGCCGTTTTACGTCACCGGGCTGCGCGGTGGGCTCGGCCTCGGCTGGATGTTCGTCCTCGCCGCCGAGTTCATGGGCGCGAGCGAAGGTCTCGGCTACCTGCTGATCGACGGCGAGCAGACCGGCAGGCCGCAGATCATCATTGCCAGCATCCTGCTCTTCGCCCTGCTCGGCAAGCTCTCCGATCTCGCGCTCGTCAGCGTCGCGCGGCACTACACCGGCTGGCAGGATTCCTTCCGCGCCGCCTCAGAGAAACAAGCCGATGTTGCAGATCAGCGGCGTCTCGAAACGCTTTGAAGGCGGCCGCGGCGCCAGCGTCGCGGCGCTGGAGCGCGTCGATCTCGCCGTCGCACGTGGCGAGATCGTCAGCCTCGTCGGCACCAGCGGCTGCGGCAAGTCGACCCTGCTGCGCATCGTCGGCGGGCTCGATCCGCCGACCACCGGCCGGGTCCGCGTCGCCGGCCGCGCCGTGGCCGGCCCGAGCCCGGACGTCGGCTTCATCTTTCAGGAGCCTCGGCTCATGCCGTGGCTCAGCGTCCGCCAGAACGCCGAATTCGGCCTCGCTTCCCTGCCGCGCGAGGAGCGCGCCCTGCGGTCGGAGGCGGCGCTGACGCGCGTCGGGTTGGCCGCCTTCGCGGACGCGCTGCCGCATCACCTTTCGGGCGGCATGGCGCAACGCGCCGCGATCGCCCGCGCTCTGGTAACGCGCCCCTCGGTGCTGCTGCTCGACGAGCCGTTCAGCGCGCTCGACGCCTTCACCCGAATCTCGCTGCAGGACCATCTCCTCGACATCTGGCGCGAGGACCGCAAGACGATGCTCTTCGTCACCCACGATATCGAGGAGGCGCTGGTCCTCAGCGACCGAATCCTCGTCATGCGCGGCCGGCCGGGCAGCGTCTATCGCGAATATGCAATCGACTTGCCGCGACCGCGCCGGCGCGCCGACCCGTTTCTCATCGGACTCAAGGAGAGCATCCTCGACGATCTCGATCTCGCCGCGGCGGCACTGATGGCAGCCGGCCTATAAAACCGTTCCGCGTCCAAACTGACGCTTGTCAAGGCCGCCCGGCCCGGCCCGCGGTAATCGTTGCATCGGAAGGCGCCGCGTGCCCGGCGTCGCGAGGCCGGATCCCGAGGCGAGATGCTCGAAGGCGTCGTTCAGATCGTCTGCCCACACTGCGATCGCGACAACCGCATCCCGCGCGAGCACCTGCGCCAGGCCCCGTCCTGCGTCGCCTGCCGACGCGCACTGTTCGACGGAAAGCCGGCGCAGCTCGACGACGAGCGACGCTTCACCCGACACGTGCGGCACAACGACATCCCGGTGTTGTGTCTGTTCCACGCCGAGTGGTCCGCCGATAGCAACGCCGTCCGATCAGCCCTGGAGCAGGCGGCGGCGCAGCTCGAGCCCTGTGTGCGTCTCGCGACGGTCGATGGCGCCGCGCTCCCCGACGTCGCCGATCGCCTCAAGGTCGTGCGATACCCGACGCTGATTCTGCTTTACCGCGAGCGCGAGCTCGCCCGGTCCACCGGCGCGATGACCCTCGCCCAGTTCCTCGCCTGGGCCCGCCCCCTCGTCGCCGCTGTCGCGGCCTGACATGATTCGGCCCTGACATGAATCCGCAGGTCAGGGTTGCGCATACCTCGGAATTCGAGCTCGAATTGGGGAGCAGCCATGATTGATCATGTCTCCGTCGCCGTGAAAGACCTAGCCACCAGCGTGGCCGCATATGAGCGTATCCTGGCGCCGCTTCATTTCGCGCCGCTGGTCGAACGCCCCAGCACGGTCGGTTTCGGCAAGTCGTCTCCCGAGTTCTGGTTGAACGCGCGGCCGTTGATGACCGAAATGCCGCACGATTGCGGCAATCACGTTTGCCTCCGTGCCCCTGACGAGGCCGCAGTGAACGAATTCTACTCGATCGCGCTGAAATTCGGCTGTCGGAGCGCTGGCGAGCCCGGCATCCGTCAAGCCGCGAAGACGCCCTATTTCACCGCTTTCATCTATGATTTCGACGGCAACAAGATCGAGGCGGCGGCGCTTCCGAGAGACCTCTGAGATGTGACGAGTTCTATGTCGCCGCGACCTGTTGCAGTCGGCGGGGATGAACGTTCAGCGATCCGCATATTGGCTCATAACGAACCAAGGTTCGGAGCGACCGATATGCGCGACGCCGTCGAGATGGAATGCCTGCCCGCCGGCGCCGGCCGCCGCAATGAGGACCGTGACCGCAAATTCCTCGAATCGCTCCGACAATGGCGCGGCACGCTCGACGGTAAGGCAACCGTTCGCCCCTCGCTCATCCTTCACCTGATCTGCCGCCTGATCCCGGAAATGTGAGGCGTCAGCCCAGAGGCGTCGGCTATGGCGCCATCGCCCCGCGGAGCCAGGAATCGAGGCAGAGCGTCCCCTGCTGCGCGAGGCGCGGTGCCCATCGCGCCGTGTCGCGGCGCAGCCCGGCGACGTCGATTCCGTCCGTTCCCGCGATCTCGCAGGCATGGCCGATGAACCAACGCTCGAGCCCGCGCTGCGTTGCCTCGGCATGGAACTGCAGCCCCAGCGATCTGCCGCGGGCGAAGGCCTGGTTCGGGTAGCGCGGCGTCGACGCGAGACGGATGGCGCCCGCCGGCAGGTCGAAGGTGTCGCCGTGCCAATGCAGCACCTCGGTCTGCTCCGGCGCGAGATGCGCCAGGCAGGATTCGCGGCCCGCCTCGGTAAGCAGCAGCGGCCCCCAGCCGATCTCCTTCCCGCTCCCGGGATAGACGGCGGCGCCGAGCGCCTTGGCCATCAGCTGCGCCCCGAGGCAAATGCCGAACGTCGGCAGGTCGGCGGCGAAGCGGCGCTCGAGCAGGCGCAGCTCGTCGGCGATGAACGGGTAGGAATCGCCCTCGCAGACGCCGATCGGGCCGCCGAGCACGATCATGAGGTCGGGCGCCAGCGGATCGATAGCGGCAAGATCGTCGAGCCCGGCTTCGCGATACGCGATCGTGAAGCCCTGGGCTTCGAGGACCGCGGCGAAGCTGCCGAGATCCTCGAAGGCGACGTGGCGGAGGACGAGAGCGCGGCGCTGGTTCATGAAGCGGCGCCCAGCTCGAAGACGCGGTCGTGGAACTCGCGCAAGGTCGAGCGGTGGCCGACGCTGACGATCGTCGGATGCCACGGCAGGCTGCGGAGGAAGCGGTAGAGCTCGCCTTCGCTGGCCTCGTCGAGCGCCGCCGATGCCTCGTCGAGGAAGATCGTCGCCGGCCGGGCGAGCAGGATGCGCGCGAAGGCGACGCGCTGCTGCTCGCCGCCCGACAGGCGCTGCGCCCAATTGTCGGCGACGTCGAGCTCGGGCGCGAGATGGCCGAGCCCGACCTGCTCCAGCGTCGCGGCAAGCGCCTCGTTCGTCACGCCGGCGCCCTCGTCGGGGTAGAGCAGGGCATGGCGCAAGGTGCCAAGAGGGATATAGGAGTGCTGCGGCAAGAAGAAGGCGCGACCCTCGCCCAGCCGCACGGTGCCGCGGCCGAAAGGCCACAGGCCGGCGATGGCGCGCAGCAGCGTCGACTTGCCGGCGCCGGTCGGGCCGGTGATCAGCACCGCCTCGCCGGGCGCCGCCGCGAGGTCGATGTCGCGGCGCAGATGGTCGCCGTTCGGCAGGTCGAGCGCGAGATCCTTCACGGCGAGCCCGGCGCCGTCCCGGGTGACGGCGATCGGCTGCGGCGCCACGGCCGCCGCCTCGATCTCGTCGATGCGATCGAGAAAGGTCGTGAGCCGGCGAATGATCGCCTGCCAGTTGGCGATGTCCGTGTAGGCGTTGACGATATAGGCAAGCGAGCCCTGCAGCTGCAGGAAGGCATCGGCGATCTGCTGGATGGCGCCCAGCTGCAGCTTCTCGCCGAAATACCGCGGCGCCGCGACGAGATAGGGGAAGACCACCGCCGCCTGGCCCCAGCCGTTGGTGAAGAAGCCGAGCATCCGCTGGCGCAGCATGATCGCCCAGTAATTCGCGAAGACGCGGCCGAAGCGGTCCCAGAAGATCGTGAACTCGCGATCCTCGCCACCATAGAAGGCGACGCTCTCGGTGTTCTCGCGCAGCCGCACCAGGCTGAAGCGCAGATCGGCCTCGAAGCGCTGCTGGCCGAAGTTCAGCCCGACCAGCGG
>JAQGID010000182.1 GCA_028291405.1 Rhodospirillales bacterium
TCGCCCTCGAACGCGGCCTGCTCATCCTCGAGCTATTGGCCGAGGCGCACGCGGCCCTCCCGCTCGCCGAGATTGCGCGCCGCGCCGGCTTGACGCGCGGCGTCGCGTTCCGGCTGATGCATACGCTGGAGCGCGCCGGATACCTGCAGCGCGTCGACAAGGTGCCGAGCTTTCGCCCGGGTGCCCGGGTGATGTCGCTCGGCTTCGCCTATCTCCGCTCGCTCGGGCTTGCGGAGTTAACGCGGCCTTACCTCGAACGCCTACGCGATACGACCGGTGCATCGGCACATCTCGGCGTCCTCGACGGCCGCGACGTCTTCTATGTCGCCCGCGTCGCGGCCCGACTCGGCGCCGTCAGCTATCTCGATATCGGCGACCGGTCACCGGCGCACGCCTCGGCGATCGGACAAGCGATGCTCGCAAGCTTCGACCCAAAGGAGGTGAGACAGCTGTATCGCGGCGTTGCGCTGACGTCGCCGGGCGAGACCTCGCCGAAGACCCTGCGTGACCTCGAGACACAACTGGCGGTCGTGCGGCAGCGAGGCTATGCGGTCTCGGTCGGGGCGCTGCACGCCAACGTCGTGGCGGTCGCCGCCGGGTTCCGCAATGCCGAGGGAAAGATCGCCGGGGCACTCAGCGTAACCAGCCTCGACCCGGCACGCCTACGGGATGAAGCTGCCTGGGCCGCGGCAGTGACGGGAGTCGCGGGCGAGATATCCCGGGCATTGGGCTATGTCGAATTTCCCGCGCAGGCGTCGCTTGACGCTGTCGGGCCGGAAGCGCTGCCTCCAGGCCGGGCTCGACCGTCGGTCGGTACGCAAAAAGGGCTCTGATTTGCTTTCCGTCGAGCCGCGCATCGCCCATGTCAGGGCACCATGCTCAGCTCGCCCGTCGGCCGCGCGGTGACCGGCCTTCGAGGAGCGCGCGCTTGCTTGTAAAATAAAGCGTCGCGTGATCGAGGAGGGCGCGGACGCGCGGCGTCCGGCTTAGCTCCGGCCGGGTCAGCAGCCAGAGATCGCCCCAGCGTGTGGTCGAGAACCAGCACGCGCTCGAGGCTGGGGTCGCCATCGGCGAGATAGCACGGGAGGGCGACGAGGCCGAGACCTGCCGCGGCCGTCGCCATCATGACGACGGCGCTGCTGGCGGTGGCGACGATGCGATCCGCTGGGATGGTCGCGTGCAACCAGTCTGCCGGCGAATAGAGCGCCAGCGCCTCGTGGTCGGGGAAGATCCAATCGAGCTCGGCAAGAGCGGCGGCATCCGGGACCGCGCGTCCGCCGAACCCGCTACGGCTCGCGAGATAGGCCGGCGCGGCGTAGATTGCGAACGCAATGCGGGCGATCTTGCGACCCTTGAGAGCCGGGTTCGGATGGTGGATCGGCCGCAGCTCGACATCGGCCTCGCGCAACGTCAAGTTCAGCGGCGTGTTGCTGGTGATGAGCTCGATGCGAATTTGCGGGTTGGCGGTGCGGAACGCGAAGACCAGCGGCGGAATTAGCGAGACCGCCAGCCCGTCGGGGCTCGCCAGCCTGACGATTCCGGCGGTGCGTTGCTCACGCGCGACGACGTTGAGCTGGAAAGCGGTGATCTCGGCCTCGATCCGCTCGGCCGCCGGCAGGATCTCGTCGCCCGCCGCCGTCAGCTTGCGCGCGCCGCCGACCTTGTCGAACAATTGCGTGGCGAGCGTCTCTTCGATCGCTTGCAGCCGGCGATGTACGGTCGAGTGGTCGACACCAAGGCGCCGCGCCGCGCCGGCAATGCTGCCGGAGCGAGCGACGGCGAGAAAGTAGCGGATATCATCCCATTTCAGCATTTCCGCAATTTTGCACATCGGGTGTGCAAAAATCCAGAATTCACGCATGCCCTCGATGCCGCGAGAATTCGACGATCAAAACGGAGCCCGACGATGACACGAGCCGATCTCTATCTCGAACCGCGGCAGGTCGCGACGACGCCGGCGACGGCGTCGGAGGACGAGCTAGGCGACATGCTCGAAGCCAGCTTCGCCGCTGGGATCCATGATCTCGACGGGCTCGTTGCGCGGCTCAACGTTTCGCGGGTGCGGCCGCCGAGCGGCACGATGTGGACAGTCGAGGTCTTTCAGGCAGTCCTGCGGGAGCTCGGGCGTTGACATGGCCGGGACCAGCGAAACGCTCCCCCCAGCCGCCGGCGCAATTTCGGTCAGCGATGCCGACGCCAGGGCGCTGATCAAGCGCGGGCTGCGCAATCGCTGGTATCCGATCCTGCCGTCGCGGCTGGTCGGCGATGTGCCACGCGGCATCCGCCGGCTGGGCGAGAAGCTCGTCGTGTGGCGCGACCACGCCGGAGAGGTGCACGTCCAGGCCGATCGCTGCCCGCACCGCGGCGCGCCGCTGTCGCTCGCCGTCAACTCCGGAGACCGGCTGCGCTGCCAGTATCACGGCGTCGAGGTGGGTCCGGACGGCATCGTCCTCGCCGTGCCGGGCCAGCCGGGCTGCCGTCTCGAAGGGATGAAGGCGGTGAAGACCTACCCCGCCCAGGAGGTCAAGGGCGCGGTCTTCGTGTGGTTCGGCGACGCGCTGCACGAGACGCCGGCCGTATACACGCCGCCGGTCCAGCTGCAGGAGGGCGACTATGACGCGTTCCTCTGCTATGCCGAGTGGGAGGGTTCGTGGACCTACGGTTACGACAACAACATGGACCCGATGCACGGTGTCTTCCTCCACGCCAAGTCGCACTCGATGGCGGCCGGCGCGACGACGGCCTCGTTCTCGCTGCGCGACACCGAGTGCGGCTTCGTCTTCGAGAAAGAGGGGCAACGCGACGTCAATTTCGACTGGAGCGAATTCTGCGACACCGGCGCGCTCCACGTCCGGCTCGAGATCCCGTATCCCGCCTCAGGCGGGCCGGGCGGCAATTTCGGCATCATCTTTCACGGGACGCCGATCGATACGGAAACGACGGCCTATTTCTTCTGGCGCTTCCGCAAGGTGCAGGGCTGGCAGCGCGACGCCTGGCGGTTCCTGTACAAGAACCGGCTCGAGGCGCGGCACTGGCACGTGCTGGAGCAGGATCGCGCCATCATGGAGCGACTGGAGCCCGACGCGGACCAGCACGAGATCCTCTACAATCACGATGCCGGTGTCGTGCGGCTGCGCCGCCGCATGATGAACGAGGCGCATGCCCAGCTCGCGGCCCTGGCGGCAGCCGGATTAGCGGAATAAGGCGGACGAAATCATGACAGACGCGGCGGAGACCATTCTCCTCACCATCCTCCTCAAGCACGACCAGTCGAAGAACATGGATGAGATCCAGACCCGGCTCGCCGCGGCCGCGTGGTGGGACCGTTTCCCGCCGCCCGGCGTCGAGATCGTCGGCTGGAACGTCGTCATGGGGATCGGGCAGATCGTGACCGTGCGGCTGCCGCCCTCGTTGCTCAACGTCGTCAACATCGAGATCGAGCGCTGCGCCTGGGGCGTCTTCTCGACAGAGTTTTTTCCGACCTATGATTTCGTGCCGGTGCGCGAGCGCCTGAAGCGTGAATTTCACGCAAAGCAGGACGCCGTCAAGAAGAGTTGACGCCTCTCCGCGCTCGTCGGTCACTGCTTCAACGTCTCGTGAAAGAAGTCCTGCATCGCGACCCACGAGCGCTTGTCGGCCTTCTCGTTATAGGCAGCGCCCTTGGAATTATCGTTGCCGGCGCTGGGGTCGGTGAAGCTGTGCACCGCGCCGCTATAGGCGACGAGCTCCCAGTCGACCTTGGCATTGCGCATCTCGTTCTCGAAGGCGTCGACCTCCTTGGGCGGCACCACCGGATCGTCGGCGCCGTGCAGCACCAGGACGTGGCCCTTGATGTTCCTGGCGTCGTCCGGCGTCGGCGTCGAGAGCTCGCCGTGGAAGCTGACGGTCGTGACGACCGGCGCGCCGCTGCGCGCCAGCTCGAGCGCCGTTGCGCCGCCGAAGCAATAGCCGATCGAGGCGAGACGCGTCGCATCGACATCCGGGCTTTTGCGCAGCTGGTCGAGCGCCGCAGTGGCGCGGGCGCGCAGCAGGGCGCGGTCCTTCATGTACTTGCCCATCTCGACGGCGGCGTCCTTGGGCGTGCTCGGACGGATACCCTTGCCGTAGACATCGGCGACCAAGGCGACGTAGCCGAGCTTGGCGAGCTTCTCGGCGCTATCCTTCTCATGCTGGGTCGGACCGTTCCACGCCGGAAAGATGACGACGCCCGGGCGCTTGCCCTGGCGGGCGTCGTCATAGGCGAGGAAGCCTTCGAGTGTGACGTCGCCTTGCTTGTACTCGACCGTCTGCATCTTGATCGCCGCCTGCGCGCCGCCAGCCGCGCCGCCCGCGACAAGGGCCATTGCCATTGCGGCAAATGCCGCGCGCAATTCGATGTTGCCCATGAATGTCCCCTCTCCGTTGCCGTCGCCGGTTTGCCCGGCTGCGAGAACGATATACCAGGACACCGCTGCGGCGCACCCTCGGCGCGGCACTCACCAGGATGTGAAGGGTCTCAGTAGTCCAGCTTGAAATTGAGGCCGATGCTCTCGCGCGCCTGGCCACCGGCCTGCACGTCGATCGTGACGTTGGGGGTGACCTCGCCCTCGACGCGAACCGCGCTCTGGGCGGAACCGATGCCTTGCGCGACGCCGACGTAGAAGCCGGGAATGATATATTTACCGGCGGAGATCGTCGTGTTGGAAACGCCGGATTGCGAGTTGCTGCTTGAGCTCGCGGTCGAGAGCGGACCGCCGGGGAGTGCCCCTGACGTGCCGTCGCTGGAGCCGATCGAGAGGCGATCGAGCCCGAGATTGCGACGGATCGTCCCGAGGATGTCGGTACCGCCGCCGCCGGCGAGCTGCGCTGCGGCTTGCGCCAACTGCAGCCCCTGAATCGGCGTGATCTGTCCGACGCTGGTGCCGAACAGCAGGCGCGAGAGCACCTCGTCCTGCGGCATCACCGGCGTCGAGGTCAGGCGGATGGTCGGCGACGAGACGGTCCCCGTGATCGTCGCCTGCACCGTGATCCCGGTCGAGGTCGCTTCGGCGACGAGATCGAGAACGGGATCGGCGCTGGTGCCGCCGGCGAAGCTGATCGTCCCGCGGGTCAGGTTGAAATCCTTGCCGAGCAGGCTGAAGGTGCCGCGCACGACCTCCAGGCTGCCGGTGATGATCGGCGCGGCGCTCGTGCCGGTGACGCTCAGGTCGGCGCGCCATTCGGCGTCGAGCCCGTGGCCGCGGACGAAGATCTGCCCCGGCGCCTTGACCTTGATCGCGAGCTTCGCCGACAGCAGCGGTGGCGCCTCCTGCCCCGGCTTGGATTGAGCCGGCACCGTCTGGCCGGTCTTGCTATTGATGCGCACAACCTGGAGGTTCGGCGCATTGGCCGTCAGATTGTCGGGGATGCTCAGCTCGGCGTTCTCGACGGTGATGTCGGCGCCGACCTGCGGCGCCGTCAGCGTGCCGCCGAGGTTCACCGTGCCTTCGGCCGTGACGTCGGCGTCGTCGCGACGCACGGCACGGAGGTGCTCCAGGGCGATGCGCAAATCGATCGCCGGGCCCGGCGTCGCGACGAGGTCGACGCCGCCCTTGGCCGTGATACGACCCTTTTCCCCGTCACCCGCGGCGAAGCGGCTCATGACGAAGCGCTGCTGATTGCCGTCGAGCTCGAAGTCGATGCCGGTCAGCGTCAATCCCGAGGTCACGTCTTCGAAGCGGCCGCCGCTGACGATGAGGCTGCCGCCGGCCTGCGGCGCCGCGACGGTGCCGTCGACCCTCGCGTTGAGCGCATAGTGACCCGAGATGTGGTCCTCGCTCATCGGCAGCAGGTCGTTGAACTGCGCGAGCTCGCCGTCACCTTCGAGCTTGAGGCCGAGGCGCCCGGTCGGGGGAACGGCGATCGCCAGACCCTGACGCAGCTCGAACGGCGCCGAGCCGGAGAAGCCAATCGCGGCATTGCGCGGCGCATCGATCCGGCCGCGAAAATCCATCCTCCCGCCCTGCCAGTCGCCGCGGGCGCTGAGCGTCAGCGGCGGCAAGTCGGGGCGGCTGGCGGCGGCCAACCGCAGCGCGTCGCCGGTGAGGACGAGGCGTCCGCGCGGCGCCGCAAGCGGACCCTGCAGGTCGAGATCGATGCCGAGACGGCCTGCGACCTCGTGATAGCCCGCAAGCCGGGCGCCGAGCTCGACCGGCAGCTGCTCGCCGCGCAGGATCACCGCGAGCGACCGGCTGTCGAGCTTGCCGTTGCCGGCGATGCGGCCGGGGCCGATCGTCAAGGCGAGGTTGCTGAACGAGGTCGCCGTCGTACTGTGCTCAATCCGCAGCGGCCGAGTCAGCGCGAAGGCGTCGTCGCCGAACTTGCCGGCAAGCTTCGCCAGGCTGACGGAAGTGACGGCGCCGCCGAGCGTCGCGTCGCCGGCGAGCGAGATCGTGACCGGCTCGATATAGCGGCCGGCGGCATCGCCGGTCACGCGGAACCGCCCGGCGGTGGAAGAAACGAGGCGCATATTCGCCTGATCGACCGCGCCACCGCCGGCGACGATGCCATTCAGCCGCAGCTCGGCTTGGCCTTTGGGGGCGCCGAGCACGTCGGTCAGCTTGCCCGTCGCGGTCAGCCGGGCGAGCGCCAGACGGTTCGCGCCCGGCGCGCCGAGCGCGAGGTTCTGCCCATTTAACGTCAGATCGACATTCTGCCCGCCCTTCGCCGCGAGCGCGACGCGCCCGTCGATGCGGCCAGCCAGCGGCGTGCCGGCGAAGCGCGAGAAAGCGCCGAGGTCGGGGATGGTCGCAGTCAGAGCGCCACGCGCCGCAGGTCCCGCCGGGGCGACGTCGAGATCGCCGGCGATGCGGGCGCCGGCAGCGGCGATCTGCAGCTTTGTCAGGGCGAGCGTTGCGTCGCGCCAGGCGACGCCGCTCGATACCGTGGCGACCAAGTCGGGACCGGCGAGACGCGCGGCGAGCTTACCGGCGGTGGACGACAGATCCGGCGTGTCGAGATCGACATGCAGCTGGCCGAGCGGCTTCCCGTTCGCCGCGAGATCGCCGCCGTCGACGCTCGCCTTGATCTGCGGCGAGGTCAGCGGCCCCAAGACATCGGCGCTTGCCGACAGGTGGCCGGCGGCGCTCGACCCCACCGCCGCCGCGAGCTTGCCGAGGTCGGAGAGCTCGACGCCCAGCTTGGCGGTGATCCGATCGAAGCTGGGCGGCAGCGCGCCCTCGGCGGTGACCCGTGCGTCGGCCGCGCTCAGCTCGAAGGAATCGAGCGTCACCGTCCCGTCGGCGGCCCGCCGCGCCGCGGCCGCGAGGTCGACGCGGCCGCCGGTCAGGGCGTCGAGCGGCGCCTGCCCGGTCATGAGCTGCTCGGCGCGGCCGGTAAGCCGCGCCGAAGTCGCGCCGTCGGGGGTCGACGCCAGCACGGCATCGACCGTCGCGCTGCCGGTCATCGTCTGGCCGGCCGCGGCGGCGAGACGCGCGAGATCGTCGATGGTCAGCCGCGCCGTACCATCCGCCGCCCCCTTCACGAAAGTCCCGGCAAGGCTGAGGGAGGCGCCGTTCTCGGCGACCTCCGCGCCGTCGAGGCGGATGTCGGAAAGGTCGCGCGCGAAGCGGCCGCCGAGCCGGAAATCGGCGGCCTCGCCGAAACCGGCCGGAATGTTGGTCGTACCGACTGCGATCCCGGCGACTCTGCCGCTGCCGCTCGCATCGATCCGGTCGCCGTCGAGCGCGAGATCGACCGTCGCCTCGAGATGGCGAACGCGGTCGTCGCGATAGATGGCGTCGTCGACCGTCAGCGACAGCCGCGCGGCGGGCGAGGCCGTCGTGCCCGAGGCGAGGATCCGGATATCGGCGCTGCCGCCGAGCGACGTATTGAGAGGCGCCGAGAATTTTGCGAGATCGGGCAGTGATGCCGCGATCTCGCCGTCGACCGCCTGGGTCCCGGTGTCGTAAGTGCCGTGCCCATCGAGCGTCACCGCATCGGCGGTCGCCTGAAGCCGATCAAGCACGATGCGCGAGCCGCCGCCTCCCAGGCCGTGTGCGCTGAAACGCAGCCCATCCTTCAAGAGATCGGCATATTGCGCCGGGACGAGATCGGCGCCGTTCAGCTGCCCTTCGAGGCCAATCGCGTAGGCCTTCTCCTGCTGCGCCACGGTGAATGCCGCGGCGAGCAGCGCCTGTGCACTGGACTCGACCTTCAGCGCGCCGTGGAAATCGGCCAGCGCTCCTTGCCCGGAGAGGTGAACCGCGAGCGGTGCCCGGCGGCCAGTGAAGCGCTCCAGCAGGACGCCGGTCGGCTCGTCGAGCTCGCCGGCGGCGACGAGACGCCCCTGCCCGGCATCGAGCTCGACATCGAGCGCGAGACGGCCGGCGACGCCGTCGGTTCGTTGCAGCATCAGCGCCACCGTGTCGCGCGTGCCGAGCTCGAGCCTGCCGTCGATGCGAAACACAACATTCTCGCCGAGCACCGGCTGGGCGAGACGCAGGCTGGCGATCGTGAGACGGTCGATCGCCACCGACGGCAGGCTGCCCGAGCTTCCGCCGCCGGACTCGCCGGCGGACGGCAGCCGGGCGACCGCGACCTCGCCGATATCGAGCGCCTGCAAGGCGATCCGTCCGGTGACGATCCGGCGGAGAGCGAGCAGTGCCGTGACGCGGTCGACCCGCAGCCACTCGCCGGCGGCATCGCCGACCCGCAGGTCGTTCACCGTCAGGCGATTCGGCCAGGCATATCCGATGGCGCCGATCGACACCGGCGCTGCCGGTGTCGAGATCAGCTTCGACACCTCGGCGCCGAGGAAGCGCTGGCCGCCGGCGGACTGCAGCGTCGCCACCACGGCGACACCGAGCAGGACGATGACGGCGAGCGCCCCGAGCGCGATCTTGGCGGCCATGCGCATCAGAAGGCCTGGCCGAGGCTGACATAGACCTGGATCACGCCGTCGCCGGGCCGGACCGGGGTCACCGGCGTCGCGACGTCGAAACGCACGGGCCCGATCGCCGTGTAATAGCGCAACCCGATCCCGGCGCCGACGAACAACCGTCCGGCGAGTTTCGGAAAGGGCGTCGAATAGACGTTGCCGGCCTCGACGAAGGGCACGACGCCGATCGACTCCGTGACCTTGACACGCAGCTCGGTGCCGATCTCGAGGCTCGCGCTGCCGCCGAGCGGCTTGTCGCCGCCTTCGAGCGCGCCGACCCGCTGATAGCCATAGCCGCGCACCGAACCGCCGCCGCCGACATAGAACCGCTTGTCGGCCGGCAGCTTGTCGCGGCTCGTGCCGAGGATCGAGCCGATCCTGACGAAATTGGCGCTGACCAGGCGTTCACCGGGCAGGAGCGGAAAATAGGTGCTGCCGGACAGCTTCGTCGACAGGAAGCTCGGGCTCTCGGCGTCGATGCCGTGATACGGCGTCGTCTCGACGCCGGCGCGCAGCCCGTGCGTCGGATCGAGCAGGCTGCCCGTGTCGTCGTAGCGCAGGTAGAGCGGCGCGCCGACCAGCTTGTAGTGCGACGGGCCGGAAAAGGCTGTCAAATTGCCCTTCTCGTAAGCGAGGGCGGCGCCGGCCGTCACGAGATGCTCGTCGAAATGCCGCTCGATGCCGGGCTGCAGGCGAAGATGCCGGCTGGTATAGGCGGGCGGCGAGTCGTCGGCGAGCTCGCCGGTGATCAGGAAATCCTGATCGGGGACGATGAAGTCGGGCTTGCGGAACCGCAGCAAGGCGGCGAGCTCCGCCTGCGCGAACTGGCCGGTGATGCGCAGGCTTTCGGCATTCCCGAAGATGTTGCGGTCCTCCCAGAACGCGCGGGCGCCGAAGCCGAGGCTCGTGCTGTACTCGATGCCGGTGCCGATCGAATGCGGCAAGCGTTCCGCCAGGCGAACGGTCATCGGGACGCTGCCGTCGGCGGCCGGCGCCGCGGCGTGACTGAGGTCGACGATCGAGAACAAATTACTGTCCAGCAGCGCCTTGCGGGTCGTCTCGACCTTGCGCTCGTCGTAGGGAGCGCCCTTTCGCCAGGCGATGCGGTTCTCGACCCAGCCGCGAGCGAGATCCTCGAGCCCCTCGATCGCCATCGTGCCGAAGGTCACGGCCGGGCCGGCATCCACGGTGTAGCTGACGCTGACCGTATGAGTTCCGTCGTCGACGACGACGCGGCGGTCGACGACCTTGGCGAAGGGCCGGCCGTTGTCGCGATAGATCGCTACGATCTTCGCCTCGGCGGCGACGACGTCGGCCGCCTTCGCCGGTCCGCCGACCGCGAGACCGAGCGCGGCAGGCGTGAGCAATTCGGCAAGCGGCGGCGCGGCGCTGTCAGTGCCATGGATTTCAATGCTCGCCAGCGTATACAGCGGCCCCAGGTTGACGGCGAGCGTCACCCGCACGGGATCCGCCGAATCGTCGATCTTGAGATCGATCGTCGCCGACCAATAGCCTTCGTCGTGCAGGATCTGCAGCAGCTGCGGAAGGTCGCCTTCGGCGCGGCGCCGCAGGGCCGCGATGCTCGGCGGCGGACGATCGGCGAGGCTCACGAGCCGCGCGCTGGCGCTCAAAGCGTTCCGGATGGCGCGATCGACGCCGGTGATCTCGGTTTTATACGCGATTTCGGCGGCCGCCGGGCGGACAAGACCGAGGAAGGCAGCGAAGAGGATGCAGCAGGAACAGAACAGTCTCATCAGTGGAATGGAAACATGAGCGGCGTGAACGGGGTTCCTGTTGCGTCCATGATGCGGTCGTCCCGCCGGCTGTAGGCCACTATCGTTAACGGGATCCTAACCATGTTGCGCCACCGTGGAATCGTCGCAATCGCCGATCGGGCAATGACGTGCAAACCTTCTCACTCGCAATCCTGCTATATCTCGCCGCGGGCGCCGCCTGCTTCGCTCACCCCACCAGCCGGGCGAGCCTCGCGGATTTCACGCCGCACGGCCAGATCAGGATCTTCTTCGACACGCTTCCGGCGGTCCTGTCCTGGCCGATCGCGCTATGGCACATGCTGCGCGATCACCAAGCGTGAGACCGCGACCGCTGTTCGGGGCTAGTCGGCGGCGCTCTGCAGCCGGTCGGACGGGCGCGCCAGCAGGCCGCACACGAGGTCGGCGATCGCCAACGAGGCGGTGAGCCCCGGCGATTCGATGCCATAGAGATTGACCAGGCCGGGTACGCCATGCTCCGCCGGCCCCTGTACCACGAAATCGGCGGCGACCTCGTCGGGCGCGTTGATCTTCGGCCTGATGCCGGCATAGCCGGGCTGGAGGGCGCCGTCGGGCAAACCCGGCCAATAGCGCCGGATCGCGGCATAGAACGAATCGCCGCGGCGCGGATCGACCGAGTAATCGATCCGCTCGATCCATTCCGTATCGGGACCGAACCGCGCCTGGCCGGCGAGGTCGAGCGTGAGATGGACGCCGAGCCCGGCCTTCTCCGGCACCGGATAGATCAGCCGTTGGAAGGGCGCGCGGCCGGCATAGGTGAAATAGACGCCCTTGCAGAGATAGTCGCGCGGGATGCTGGACGGCGGAATACCCGCGATGCGGCGGGCGAGGGCCGGCGCGTGCAGCCCGGCGCAATTGACCAGCAGCTTGCAGCCGAGCGTCATCGACTCGTCGCCGCCGATCGCGAGCTCGAGGCCGGAGCTCGTCACCCGGCCGCCGTCGACCGGCGCGCGGAACACCGTCATCGCCCCGGCCGCCTCGGCCTCGCCCTGATAGGACAGCATCAGCGCATGGCTGTCGATGATGCCAGTCGACGGCGAGACGAGTGCTGCGACCGCGGCAAGCTCGGGCTCCATCCGGCGCAGATCGTCGGGCGCGACGAAGGCGAGGTCGTCGACGCCGTTCGCCGCCGCCTTGGCACGGATGCCCTCGAGCAGCGGGACCTCGCCTTCGTCGCAGGCGACGATCAGCTTGCCCAGCCGCTTGTGCGGGACGCCGCGCCCGGCGCAGTAATCATAGAGAAGGTGCCGTCCGGCAACGCAGAGCCGCGCCTTCAGGCTGTTCTTCGGATAGTAGATGCCGGCGTGGATGACCTCGCTGTTGCGCGACGAGGTCTCGAAGCCGATGCCGGCTTCGCGCTCCAGCACCATGACCTCGACACCGG
>JAQGID010000194.1 GCA_028291405.1 Rhodospirillales bacterium
ATGAAGGCGATGTAACCCGACAGGCCGACCGAACTGCCAACCTTGTAGGTTTCCTGCGCGTGCACCGCCGCCGAGCAGGTCAGGAGGGCAGCCACCGTCGTTCCTAGAAGCTTTCGCATCTTCGTTCCTCCGCAGATCCGATTTCATCATCTCGCACTTATGCCGGTGCGGTGCTATATTGACTGGTCGGACATTCATACGTATGTATTAGTTTGTCAACGGCGCATTTGGAGCGGGCAGGTGCTACCCCACGAAATACGGGCTGGAATGACGTATCAATACCGAAGGGTTGCGACCGGCCATGATGTGAATGGAAAAGCGATAGCCGTTCGCGACGTCGTATGCGCGAAGGAATTTGCGGTCGAGAGTCGAAGCGAGTGTCGTCTGGGCCACAAAAGGGTTTCCGATCGATAATGACGATCCTGCCGACGGCGCAGAGCGAGTTCTCCGCACAGCGAAACTGACGGTGATATTTATTCGCCGGCAAGCACAACTAAAGCGCTCATTAACTTGCTCGGTGTGGTTGATGCGCAAGAGAGACTTTTATGTGGAACGAGCCATTCGTATCCGCCGCTCGCTGGACGGCCTGGATGATCCCCTCGCACGTATTATGCTGGCTGCAGTCGCCGACGCGCTGGAGGAGGCGGCTGCCGAGTGCTTCCAACCTGCCGCGCAAAAGCCGTCCCCTGACCGCTAATCTCACTTACCCGTGACGCCGATCGGGCGCCGCACCGTCTACGCGCAGGAAGTGGCGCACTCCGTGTTACATTGAATATGCAGTCGTGCTAGCCGGCGAAATCGATATGAAGCTTGACGATGAAGAGGTCCACTTGGAAACTGGGAATGTCGTCATCCAACGGGGCGATCCACAATTAGATCACCCGTGGGACTGAGCCTTGCGTCATCGCCTTCGTGCTGATCGGCGCTAAACCGCGACCGCGAACGACAAACCTTTTCCGGAAGTCACGTACGTTTCACTTTTCCATTGCGAGAGGTCTGTTATGCGAGCGAGCGCGGATCGGATCCTGACGACTCATTGCGGTAGCCTTCCGCGGCAAACTGATAGGTTATCCGAACTGTTGCTGGAGGATGAGATCGGCAAGCCGATCGACCGCACGGCGCTGGACCGGGAAATTCAAGCCGCGGTCGATGTCGTCGTGCGTGAGCAGGTCGCGGCGGATTGCGACATCGTGAGCGATGGCGAGCAATCGCGGCCTGGGTTTTCGACCTACTTGCCCCAGCGCATGCGGGGCTTCGGCGGCGAGTCCAGCCGGCCTACACCGCGCGATCTCGACGACTTCCCGCAATTCGCCAAATTGCGGCAGCAGCGGATGGGGCGTCATACGCGCATCGGCAACGCGCCGCAGGCGGTCGCGGACTTATCCTACGACAGCCTCGCCGATGTTCAGGCGGAATGCGACCTGCTGCGCAGCGCGCTGACCAAGGTAGGCAAGACGCCGGCAGACGCCTTCATCACCTCCGTGTCGCCTGGCATCATCGCCACCACGATGCTGAATGCGTATTACGGGACGCAGGAAGCCTATGTGTTGGCGCTCGCCCGCGAATTGGCGAAGGAATATCGCTGCATCGTGCAGAACGGATATGTGCTGCAGATCGACTGTCCGGACCTCGGCATGGAACGGGCGCGGCTCTACAAAGATAAGAGCGACGCCGAATTCATCCGAGCGATGGAGACCCACATCGAGGCGATCAATCTCGCCATTGAAGGAATTCCGGCGGAGAATATTCGGCTGCATTGCTGCTGGGGCAATTGGGAGGGGCCGCACGTTCACGATGTGCCGTTGGCGGCCCTGCTGCCGCTGATGTATCAAGCCAAGGTCGGCGCCCTGAGCATCGAATTCGCCAATCCCCGGCACCAGCACGAATACGACGCGCTGCGCAGCAATCCGCTGCCCGATACCATGTTGCTCATTCCAGGCGTGATCGACACCACCACTAATTTCGTCGAGCACCCGCAGGTAGTCGCCAACCGCATCGGTGAGGCCGTCGCCGTGGTCGGCGACCGCACGCGCGTGATTGCCGGCACCGATTGCGGCTTCGGCACCTCGGCGGGGACCGCATTGGTGGCGCGCGATGTCGTGTGGTCGAAGATGCGAGCTTGCAGCGAAGGTGCCTCAATCGCCAGCCGGAAGCTGTGGGGCCGGGGCGCGTAGCCGCCGGCGCCGTCTACTCGTTCTTGCCGGAGATCAAGCTCTCATAAGCCTTGCTCATGTTGCTCTGCTCGCTCCGCGCCTGCTGCACGCGGTCGAGAATCAAACGCTTGGACTCCTCAAGCTTGGGCAACAGGCCCTTGATGTCGACGCCGATCAGCTCGCCGCCTCGAACGCGCACTTGGCCATCGACGATCACGGTATCAATATCGTTCGATCGCGCATGCATGACGATGGCAGTGGCGGCGTCGCTGAGCGGCGATAGACTGAGCCGGTCGGTGGTGAAGAGTACGAGATCCGCCTGTTTTCCGACCTCGAGCGAACCGATCTTGTCCGCCAGGCCAACCGCGCCAGCGCCGCCGCTGGTCGCCCAGGTGAGCGCATCTTTAGTCGAGAATCCGGCTGATTCCGGCATTTTGTCGGCCAGCACCGAGGGCTGGCAATGCAGTGCGCGCGCCGTTTGTAGCGCCAGCCGCGTCGTCGTCAGCATGTCGCCGTTGCCGAAGGACACGATATCGATGCCAAGACCAAACCGCGTGCCCGCTTCCAAAGCCTTATTAGTCGACGGAAATCCCATGCCCATGCCGAGCTCAGTTTCCGGCGTGGACACTACGGCGCTGCCAGTTTCTGCGGCGAATTTGAAGAACGCCGCTTGGCAGCTAACGCAATGTGAATAGGTAAAGGCTGGACCGAAACATTTGGTCGAACGGAACCGTTCGATGTCTGTTTTGGCAGGGTTTGCACCGACGTGGAGTGTCACGTTACGCAAATTCAAGTCATGCGCAGTCCTAACTTCGTCGGCGGTAACGTCCTCGGGCACTAGCCATTGCTCGGTCAGCGCGGCGCCGAGAGTTACCAGACCATCGTCGCTCGGGAAAAGATCGCGCCGAATCCGGCCGACATCGTGGTAGCGGTCGTGCCGCTGGCGGAACACTGGATTTTTCACTGGGGGCGCATAAAACCCGTAGCAGAAGATCGCTCGGATGCCCGCGTCCTTCAGCGCACTCGCGGCGGCGTCGGCATGTTCTGGCGAATTTATGATGTGGCAGTGATCGAGAACGGTAGTGACACCGTCGCGCAAAGCATCGACCGCGCCGGCATAGACACCTAGATATACGTCATCTGGCGTGTACACCGTGGCATAACCGACACGCACACCACGGTAATAGTCGGCGAGGACGGCATTGGCGAGCATACCGCGCAGGTTAGTCTGCCAAAGATGGCGATGCCCGTCGACGAAGCCCGGGGTTGCGAGGGTTTGATTGCCATCGAGCACTTCGGCGTCGGTTGCGTCGATTTGCGGCGCGATATCGGCGATCTTGCCATTTGCGATCAAAATATCGACGATCTCGTCAGCATGGCGCCCCGCCGCGAGCTGCGTCCCCTTAATGAGAAGTTTGCGGTCCGGTTCACGGCGCGTCTTATCCAGCATTGCGATGCCCTCGACCGAATCTCAAAGCAGGCCAATCTCCCGCCCCAGATTTCATGTTATAATCATACGTATGTATGATCAACTGCCGATTTGCGCTTGTTGGCCCCGAGCAGCTATGCCCCGTTTTGCCCAAAGGCCGGCGCCTTCCCGCCCGCCATCTGAGACTATCAGAACAAGCCTTAAAGAGCAGCGTGCATCAACCAGCCAATGAGGTGGATGAAGCCCGGGCAGCGACGGGCTCCGGTGCAAATAGCTGGCGCGAGCAAGCGCTCCCTCCTGTGCCCTGCAGACTTAGGCCCCAAGCACCGCGTTCCAGACTGCAGGCGCAACTCGGCCCGCGCGCGTAGGGTCGCGATCGCGGCCTGAGGCCGGATTTCCAAGGTGGCCTCCTCGGCTCTGGTTTGAATGTTCGCAATTCGTTCTACAAAAGCGAGCGGAGTCATCGGAGTCTTGATCCGCTCCCTCTGGGCGCTCCCTCTGGGCGCTCGCTTTTGGCGTCGATCCGGCTATGCGCTCGGCGCCGTTCCTGGAGGAGCTCGCCTTACGGCGTCGAACCAAACAGGCGAGTATCCCACCAAATTGGCTCGTTGAGGCCGGTGGTGATCTTCGGAAACTCCGGGTGATCCTGATTGATCAGGATGTTTTTTTCCATGCGCGCGACGACGCTTGGAACAAGGAGCAGAAGAGAGCGCCCCGCCTGCTGCCATGCTTCGCCGAAGGCCTTCGAGACGGCACCGGTGATATGATCCCAGCCCGGCAAATGAGCGGGGGTCATCATTTCGTACGTCACTCCGTTTGGGATCGTGATCTCGACGAAATGCTGATTTGGCGGCACGCTGCCGCTGCCATGCACGAGCTTTTCCAGCATTGCGGTCGAGTAGTGCTCGCTCGTGTAGATCATCGGGCTCGTCGATGTGTTCCACCGGCCCGGATAGAGTTTCGATCCTGTCGAGTCGAAGATGGGATAGGCGCCAGCTGGATCGCCGATGCGGTAGCTCCGCAGGACGCGATTCAGAACTTGTGCCGTCAAGCAGCAGACCCGTATTTGAGACGACCGAGGATGTCCTCGACAAGCCTGGCGCCCATGTCAGTTGCCATTGCGACGTCGATCGGGCGTTTACCCTCCAGCATCATGTGTGGGCGGAACAAAAAAGCCCTCGCCTCGTCATCGCCACCCCATACCTCGCGGGCGAGCACCCAGACCTGAGCCAGTCGCACTACTCGATCGCTTTCGTCCGACGTCAACCGTGTAAGCTTTTTCCGGCGCCCAAACGTCGCGCGAGGGACAATGAGATATTTGAAATTGGCGTCGTTCGGCGCGACGTCGACCGAGATGCGCTCCAGCGCAGAGAGCGGAAATCCGTCCTGGATCCGCTGGATCATCTCGAACGGCGAGGTCGGTCGCTCGGGCCGGAGCCTAAGTCCGAGCACTCCCGCAACCTGCTCAAAAACTGCGGTCATGATGCACTCCATCTCATGTGAGACACATAATAGGCTCACTTGGTCACCGCGGCAAGACTGATTCCGCGTTCTTGATCTTGACCGCATGATCGGCGAGTCGGCCACACCCGCGAGAGCAATGACTACCCGACCTTCTGGCTATTCTGCCCCCTTCCCCAACAGAGCCTCCAGCAGGGCGTGCCGTGGCGAAGAGAATGGATTAACCACCGTCACTCCCGCCCATGTGAAGCCTTCCTGAAGCTCCTCGGACAAAAGCAGACGACACCCCGCTCGCGACCCGGCGGACAGGATGACCGCATCCCAGATTCCCAGTTGATGGTCCGTCGCCAGATCGGCCGCCGCCAGCATGACCTCCGACGAGGTTTCGACAACAGGGAACGTATCGCGCCAGCTCAACGAGGCGCCGCGGGCGTCGCTTCGCGACTTTCCGCCTTTGCGGACGAGCACATTGAAAAGCTCGCCAAGAACCTGCACCGGGACGACGGCAGCCTCTTGCGGCAGTCGGCGAATGAGGGCCAGAGCGGCGTCAACCTGCTCCTCCGCCGGATCACCCATCCATGACATTCTCAAACGGACTCTCAGGCGGTCTGTGCCGTCGCAGCGGCATTTGACGATTCATAAAGTTTTTCCACTGCACTCATTGCGACGCCTTGAATACTGGTTATTCCGAAGTCGCGCAGTTGCTTGATAACTTGATCATCGTACGAATGAGCACAAGAACCGGTGATAAACCCGAGCACAGTATCGCTTGCGTCATACCATGCCTGCGTATTTTTAGATTTGGCCCGTGCGTCGCGAACGAAATCGCCATAAGGAGTCGCCGGACTCCGGCCGACGAGGCCTCCATCCTCGGCGGCATTGGCCGAACTCGCCACCGACGCCAAGATCATGCAGCCGATTACAAGGCCAAAGGGCCTAGACCTAACCATCAACACTCCGGGGTAGATGCTATGGTCCAGTGCGAACGCGAGCATCGCCACAATCGGTTTCGACTGTTTCGTCCCCATGACCTTGTCCATTGCTGACCGCGATTTCGCTTCTGACGATAATCGCGGGCGAATTGGCGTATTGCAACAGCGGTGCCCCACTCCAGATTGCGGGCCGCCGACCGGCATCGAGCGTTAATAAGCACGCGCGGGGGACCCCACCAAATCTAGCAGATACAAAGCGTTATCGTGCCGATTGGCTTCGTAACCCCTCGCCGAATAACACCCAGCGCTGGTCGGCGCTCCTGATGAAGCGCGTCGGAGGCAAAAAGGCGAAGGTCGCTGTCGCGCGCAAGATCGCTATCATCCTCCACCGCATCTGGACCGACGGCACCAGCTTCGAGTGGGGAGCAG
>JAQGID010000206.1 GCA_028291405.1 Rhodospirillales bacterium
AGGCTCACATCCACGCCTTCATCGCGACCTACAACGACACCGCCAAACCCTTCGCCTGGACGAAATCCCAAGTCCATCAGAAGCGCCTCAAAGCCCATTTCGCGGATCAATGATTCCGGGTACTAGAACAGCACGATCAGCAACGCGAGGATCACGACATAGAGGCTCAGTTCCGCAACCGGCGGATTGCTGAAGGCGCGATCGAAGGCGACGAGGTGGAGTAACGGACGCAGCACAGCGAAGATCGCGATGGCGGCGCCCAGGTAGATCACGAAGGGAGCGACCAGCACCCCGCCGATCGTCAATTCGGGGAAGCTGTGCATCATGACGTGGTCCACCGGTGGTCGAGGTCGAAAGCGCTGGTATCGATCAGGAAGGCGACCCAGATCAGATCCAGGCTCGCCGCGCGAGCTGCTGTCTGACCATCATGATCGAGCTGGGCTCCCGCGCTCGCGAGATCGGCGGCGGCGCGGCGCAGACCATGAGGGTCACAGCCGACCAGGGCCGAATATGCGTCGCCGATCAGGGGCCCGCTCGTGCGGGCGGACAGTTCGGCGAGCGTCGTCCGAGCCTGTCGCATAGCGGCCGCGCGTCCGAAGATGTCGAGAGCCTGACGGAGGTCGTCACGGCGTTCATCGTCGTCGGCGGGCTGCAGCGCGGACAGTTGCCCGATGCGGTCCGCGTCCCGGAACAAGGCCTCATCATCGAGGCGCCGGGACCGGCCACCGGCCACGAGATCGCGCATCTCCGCTTGTGCGGAGGTCAGATACCAGTGCCGCCGAAGCGCGTCGGACGTCGGGAGGAACGTCCGCAGAAGCACGAACAGCAGGATGGCAGACGTGATCGCCATCAAGCTGTAGAACAGGTAGGTATTGGGATTGTAGCTCTGCGGGTTCGCCAGGGAGAGGATCACGAGGAAGAAGGGGGGCACCAGGAATGCGATCGAAGCCAGTCTCGGATTGGGACCGTGGACAGCAGGGCCGCGACGAGGACAACCGGCGCCACGCCGATCGCCAGAAGGGGAAACTCGTCGACGCCGTCGAGGATCAGGAACTCCGTCACCCCCGCAAGCAGCGCCGCGAGCCCCATCGCGATGACGGCGCCGCTCGCGAAGGCAGGCGGGTTCGGGTTGTTGGCGCTGAGGGCTATGGTGACCCCCACCAGGGAGACGCCAAGCGACGCAAACGGCCAGCCGCCGAGGGAAAACAAGAAAGCGGAGATCACCACCGCCAGAAACGCGCGCAGTCCGTTTCGCGCAGCCGCCTGACGCGATCGGTAGATGGGTGCATGGATACGGCGTGGAGCACGGCGACCCGCCCGCAGGTCTTCGATGGCGTCTTGCGCCCGCCGATCCTCGATCAGTAGATCCAGGGCGTGACGGACGAAAAGCGCGTCGTGCAGCTCGGCGTGACCAACATCCGCGAGCTGCTGCAAGCGCCGCTGCAACGCACTTCTCTCCGTCCCGAGGTCATCGGCGAGGGCCTCGCCAAGCGCCCTGCGAAGAGATGGCAAGGTATTGTCTGGGAGCGATGCCAATGCGCCCGCGGCGCTGACCTCCGCGACCAACGCCACGGCCGCGCTCCGGGCTGCCGCGCCTCGCGCCCTCGATTCGGCGACGAGCGCCGTGATGTTGGGGTGATGAGCGGTGATCTCGCGCAGCAGAGTCGCCGACTGAATTGGGTCCGCAGTCTCGGCGCGGAGGATGGCGAACGCGAAGGCACGCACCCGCCGATGGGCTGCAATGAGCTTGCCGGAGAGGCCCGTATGGACGTTCGGGGCGGCGAACAGTTCGCTGATCAGGGCGACCGCGGCAATTCCTACCACGATCGCCGCGCCCCGATTGATGCCAGCCGAGAAAATGTTTTGCGGTGCATCGATCTGCGTCACCGCGACCAGGGCAACCGTATAGCCGGACAGGACGGCGCTGTAGGCCCTGTTGCCGTCCAAAAGTCCACCGACGTAGACGCAGAGCCCGAGCCAGCCCGCGAAGCCGATCACGAAGAGGCTACGACTCTGCGGGAACAACCCAGCGATCACGAATGAGGCGGCCACCCCGACGATGGTGGCGAGCACCCGGTAGACGGCCTTTTGGTAAACTTGGCCCCGCGTCTGCAGGGCGAGAACACCGACGGTGACCGCGGCGGACGAGGCGCTCTCGAGCTGCAGCCAGAACGCCGCATACAGCGCCACCATCATGGCGACCCAGATCCGCAGCGCGAAAGCCCAGGCGGAGAGCGGGAATTCGGCGATGGTGACCGTGCGGCGGGCGCTTTGCACGAAGCTCATGGCTACTGCCAACCCCTGATTTCTCAGATTACCGTGACCGGCGGGGGCATATCCGCCGGATCCAACAGAGCATCCTGGCTGGCGAGGACCTTGCGAACTTCGGCGGCTTCAAGATACCCGCTGCCTGCATGACACGCGGCGGCCACACCAGCCGCTTGACCGGTCGCGAAGGCCGTACCCATAACCCGCAACGAGGCTCCCGCCTGGCGGTCCCCGTCAGCCGTTCGGCCGGCGGCAAATAGATTCGAAGTATCCACGCTCGTCAGGCAACCGAGCGGAATGTCATACGTGCCGCCGTCCGGGGGATAGACGAAGCTGCTCTCATAGGTTTCGCGGTCGTGCCATTCGACA
>JAQGID010000217.1 GCA_028291405.1 Rhodospirillales bacterium
TCGGTGCTCGGCCCTTTTATCCCATACTCCTTCCTGGCACCGGAAGTCGGTGTCCTCCTCTGGTGCTGGATCTCCTTCGGTAGTTCCCACCAATTGGTGTCTGGCTTTCTCGCGGGCAAACCGACAAATTTGATCGTCGCTCTCGCGTCCCTTTGCGGATTGGTGTTTCCAAAGGCGCCAAAAAGCCTACCTGGAAATCACGTCGCGATCCTGATCTTCATGGCTTGGATAACGATTACTAGCTACTTTGGCATCAGTGATCAGAGTAAACTGGAACTATTGGAACCGATCTGAAAAAAACTTTATTCTCGTCATAATAATTATGACGGTTTGTAATGCTACACATTGAAGCACCTCGATGATTGGGGTAAATATACAATTAATTCTCGTTACGGGCGCGCGCCACGGACGCGCGGCGGTGAGGACAAAGTTCGTCCATCAGGCCAATTCGCCCGTCATCCGCTCGGAAGAAGAGATGAAAAAGTTCTGGCGCCTGTCGATTCTGGCCAGCGTGGCGCGTCCATGCTTACGGAGGGGCGCGATCAGCCTGACCCCCGCAAACCGAGGAACCACGATGCAATATGCCCTTTTTATCTATGAGGATGAGGCGCTCTACGGCCCTGAGAAAAACGGACCCGCGATTCAGGAGATCGTCGCGAAACATATGGCCTTCAACCGCGAAATCGGCGCCGCGCGGATCGGGGGTTCGGGCCTGAAGGGCACGATGACCGCCATCACGGTGCGCACGACGAACGGGTCGAAGACAGTTCATGATGGCCCCTTTGCCGAGACCAAGGAACAGCTCGGCGGCTTCTACCTCATCGAAGCGCCCGATCTCGACGCCGCCATTGCCATCGCCAAGAAGGTGCCGGTGCTTCAGGAAGGGGCGATCGAGATCCGCCCATTGCTCGGTCCGGGTTGAACAAGAAGCTGGAACGGGCGGTTCGGCAGGGCGGCGCACGCATCATCGCAGCGCTCGCCGCCCGGTTCCGTGACCTCGACCTCGCCGAGGAAGCGTGGTCCGAGGCCTGTGTGCGGGCGGCCGAAAGCTGGTTGCGACACGGTTTGCCGCGCGATCCCATTGCCTGGCTCTATCGTGTCAGCGACCGTTGCGCGCTCGATACGTTGCGGCGTCGGGCGGTGAGAGAGCGATTGCGACCCGACCCACCGCCCGCCGAACCAACCATAGAGGACGTCATGGTTGATGATTCGAGACTGATCCCGGACGAGTGTTTGCGGCTGATCTTCGTCTGTTGCCATCCAGCCGTCGCGGCCGAGGGGCGTGCGGCCCTCACGCTCAAGCTCGTCTGCGGCCTGTCCACTTCAGAGATCGCACGCGCCTTCCTCTTGCCCGAACCGACGCTTGCACAGCGGCTCGTGCGCGCCAAACGCAAGATTGCAGAGGCCGGTGTGCCCTTCGAGATTCCCGGTCCGGAGGCTTGGCCGCAACGGCTCGATTCGGTTTTGTCGACACTCGAAGTCGCCTACGCCAAGGCGCATGAGGATGCGGCCGGCGCCGGTCCTCACGCAGGTTATGCCGAGGAAATGCTGGAGCTGACACGGGTACTGGCGGAGCTTCTGCCGCGCGAACCCGAAGTGCTCGCTCTCGCCGCCACGGTCCGCTACGCCGAAGCAAGGCGCCCGGCGCGGCTGAATGATCGCGGCGCGATGACCCCGATTGCGGAGCAAGAGCCCGCCTTGTGGCGGCGTCCGATGATCACGGAAGCGGAGATATATCTTCGACATGCGGCGGCGCTGCACCCGGCCGGACCTCGGGCGCTCCAAGCCGCCATCCACAGCGCCTGGTGCGCGCGCACCACGCTTGCTGAGCCGGCTCCCTGGCCTATCGTGCTGCGCCTATATGATGCGCTGCTCACCTTGCGCGACGATCCCGTTGTCAGGATCAATCGTGCCGTCGCGCTGGCCGAAGTTGCGGGCGCTGCCGCGGCGCTTCATGAGATCGAGGTGCTGGATGCCGTATCGCTCGAAACCTTCCTGCCCTATCATGCGGTCCACGCCGCTCTCCTTCGTCGAGAGGGTCGCGACCACGAGGCGCGCGGGGCCTATCAGCGCGTTCTGGCGCTCGATCCGCCTCCGGCCGAGCGACTTTGGCTGGAGCGTCAAATGCGGACGCTCTCACAGTAGCGACTTGCTGCGCTGAGAGCGCTTCGTCGCGGCGCCGGCGGTTACCGGATAGCATGTCGCGCAGTAGCGTAAGTTTGGCGGGCGTGGAGGGATTCGAACCGACGGTCGCTTTCAGGGCCTCAAGCTGCCGACCTCGGAATGGGCCTCTCCACCAATCGCAACAATTGGGTGTTGCGGGCTTCGATCACAATTGGTGCGAGCCGAAACCACGGGACAACTTTGCGCAGCCCGTAACCGTCGCACGGGTCAATAATCCTTGGACGGCTGAGGCGATCCACCTGCTGGGCACGGCCTTTCCGTCGGACCAGACGCAGACAGGCGAGGCGTTCTGGTTTGACATCGTCAAACGGCTGCACCGCATCAGGGACAAGGGCCGCTAATCGTGCCCAAGCGCGCCGGCCTCTTGGTTGCGAGGCTGTCGAATAGATCAGCCCCCCGGAACGTTGCCGGCGCAGCGCTTGTATCTTCATAAACGCGCGTTGTGCGGAATAACGTTTCGGAGGGACCGATGAGAATGACGTTGATTGCGGGGGCGGCACTGATCGTTGCGGCTTCGATATCGCAGGCGCCTGCGCGGGCCGAGTCGGTGATTGATCGCGTGCTCGGTGGTAGCGATCAGAGGGATAATCGCGACCGCCAAGATGTGCAGCGCCAACAGGATCAAATCGACCGCGCCCGCGAGGAGGGCCGCCGAGAAGGCCGCGAGGATAGCCGCTATGATGCTCGAAATCGGGATGATGCCCGACATCGGGATGACGGCCGCCTCGACCGTGGTTTGAGCGGCTCGTCTCGCGATCCGCGGGAGCGTCGGCACGACGACGACTGATCGTCGAGGACGCTAGCGCCGCCTGGGAATCGACGCGCATCGCCCCCCGTACCTCGGCCGGCGCCTTGTCTGGCGCAGCCCCTGGTCCGTCACTTGGCGCAGGAGCCCGTCACACACACAAAGCCAGCGGAAAAAAAGAGCGGCCGTTTAGCCGCTCTAAATTCGTCTCGCGAGCACCGGTAGCAGAACCGGCGAGCGGGAGCTTCCGCCCCGCTCGTTCTCGGTATTATTTCTCGGCCATTCCAGGCGATACGTACTGGTTCGCCACTTTCGCCTCGGAAGTGAAGCTCACGGGCGACAATCTGTCGAACGGCGTATTCCGCGCTCATCGAGCGGGCCGGGCTTGCGCTTCTCGTCGCCGAGCCGCGCTCGGCACCGGGGCTGCGGCCAAATGCTCGGCTATATCAGCCGCCGGTTTGCGGTTTGCTGCCCGCATGCCCCATCGCGTCCGCGACGCTACTCTGTCCGGCCGCCTGACCGGCGGCCATGCCGGTCTGACCGCCTTGGAGGCGGCTCGCGAGCAGCTGCTTGGCTTGGTCGGCGCAACGCTGTGATTGCTGCTGCGCTTCGCGGAAGAAGTCGATCAGTTCCTGGTCACCCTCCTCCTGAGCGTCTTCCGCGTATTGCTCGTAGTTCTCCGCCCCTTGCAGCGCGTGGTAGGCCACGCTGATCAGGTTGTAGGTGGGGTCCGAGGTGCCGGTGGTCTGACTGCCTGCGCTGTTCATAGGAACTCTCCCTTGTGATGGTGAAATGAAGACCGCCCGAATGTCCGGCGGTCTCGTGGGACGCGTGCCTTCAAAAGCATTTCATCGGTTAGCCTTCTCCGGGGCCAACTCCGTGCGCTTGAGGAACTGAACGGTTATGGAGGGCAAGTGCTCGGCGAGCCATTGCTGCATCGCCTCCTCCTCACGCAAGATCTTCGTGCAGGCTTCCTTGACTTCGGCGAGACCGCACTCCTCGGCACCCGCGATGAGGGTACGATAGGATGCGATCTCGAAATGCTCGAATGCGTAACCGACCATTGCGCCTTTGACGACCTCGTCGCCTGCCATTGCGCCGGCAACGCTTCCGAAAATGGCCTGGAGGTTTCCTCCCAGCCAACCCGCTCCCGCCTTGATGCGGGACACGTCGGTACCCAAGCTTTGCAGACAAGTCCGCAGGACGTCCGCCTGACCTTCCGATTCCCCGACGTGCTGCTTCACGCGCGCTTCGAATTCCGGATAATGCTTGAGCCTTTCGGACTGGCGCTTCAGCATTTCGACGGCATGCATCTCCATCGCGTAGGCATCACGCAGCCAGCTGATAACGTTATCCCGGGCAGTCATCGCTTTCCCCATCCGAGTTGATTTTATTGTGGAACAGCAGTTCAAGAGCTGGAGATCCTTATGATCGCTGCAGGCTAGTCTTTCTCCCTTAATGTAACGCTGTTCCTAATCCGTTGATCGTTTCCAGCGCCTTACTATTTTAGCGGACAATTTCTGACCATTAGCCATCTGGCCGCCGCATCTCGCCGCCGGCGTCGGCTTCAGTCCCCGCTGAAGGGCGAATATTGCCTCGGGCCGATCTGCCCGGTGCCGCGACCGCTTATCCGCTGTCCGCGCCTGGCGCACGGCTGCGGGCTCGGCCAGCCGATTTGCTGACCTTCCTGCTTGGCGTCTTCAACGGCAGCCCGGTCTCGGACAATACCGGCGAGACGCAACGCCGCAACGCATCGGGCACCAGCTTCCCGCTGAGCGGCGGCGCCCCCGTCATCGGCGAGGATCACGGGCTCTCTTGTGGAGTTCTGCTTTGCGGGTCGATTATGTGTGGGGAAGCGAGCGCAGTCACTCTGCTCGCTCCCCACGCGCGGCTCAGGCCACAGGGAGGACAGCATGAAGAGGACCGGAACCCTGTTTACTGTTGCGCTGGCCATCGGGGCGGCACTCGTCGCCGGAGAGGCCACTGCCGAACCCACGCAGATTACGGCGTGCCAGACGCTTAGCGCGTCGGGTTCCTACGTGCTCGCGAATAATCTCAACCCAAGTGCCGATTGCCTGGTGATTGATGCCGAGTCCGTCACGATCGACTTAGCTGGGTTCTCAATCGTCGGCGCCCACACGGGTGCAGGGATCCGGACAGCGCGGGAGTTGCGGGACACCGTCGTGCGGAACGGGTCGATTTTCGGGTTCGAGTCGGGGATATCTCTTGTGGGCGGCAGCTCGATCGTCGAGCAAGTGCGCGTTGGCGGCAATAGCGGCAACGGGATATTCGCGTCCGGTTTAGTGAGAAACAGCACGGTCTATGACAACGCCGGCTTTGGGATAACCGCAGTCGGCGTCGTTATTGGGAACACCGCGACCAGCAACGGCTCTTGCTGCGCGGGGATACTCGGCGGCGGCATTGTGAGCGGGAATGATGCGCGAGCCAACCACGGCGAGGGAATAATCGCCAGCGGCACCGTGACCGGTAACAGCGCCGTCGCAAACGCGGGAAACGGAATACGGGCGTTTAACCCGGATCAGGGACTGACGGTGAGCAACAACAGTTCCGGCAGCAACGGCGGTGCCGGGATCGTCGTGGCCTGTCCCGCGGCCGTGATCGGGAACGCGGCCAACGCTAACGCGGGCGGGAACCTCGTACTGCAGGGCGCCGGCTGCATCAGCATCAACAACTCGTCACCTTGAGATTGATTGAGATTTGAGGCTGTCGAGCCGTCGCGAAGGCGCAGTCAGGCTTTTATAAGGGGGGTCTCCCTACCGGAGCCCCCCTGAGGGCGTTGTTCGCTGGAAGTCTGGCGCGCGATGGACGTTTCTTTGCATGGAGGAAAGGGTAAGGGCGTCGGGCCGGGCCGAGTGAACCCCGTTGAGGAAATGGCGAGGGCGGTAGTCCAAGCCGCCGTTCTGCCGCTTGCGCAGCCACCGCGGGAGACTGGCTCAGGTCTGCTCATACTATTGCTTGCATCGATCTTCTCACAAGAAGCTTCCTGGCGTGATGCCGGCACACGACCGACAGCGGGTTGTTACCGTGGACACCGACGAGCAGATCGGTTCTTCGATAGGAGAGGCCCGTCACATGAAAATCGGGGAAATCATGACGCGTGACGTCGAGATCGCGAATCCGGATGACACCTTGCAGACCGCCGCACGGCTGATGGCGGATCTCAATTCGGGAATACTGCCGGTCGGAGAAAACGACCGCCTCGTCGGCGTCGTCAACGACCGCGACATCGCGATCCGCGGCGTAGCCCAGGGTCTCGATCCAACGACGACCGCGATCCGCCAAATCATGACCTCGGAATTGCGCTACTGTTTCGAGGACGACACGGTTGATGACGTGTCTCGCAAGATGGGAGAGTGGCAGGTACGGCGTCTACCCGTGCTGAACAGCGACAAGCGCCTCGTCGGGATCGTCTCTTTGGGCGATATGGTCCTTGAGGCGGACGATGCGGAGCCGGCCAAGGATGCCTTGCACAGCATCTCGCAGCCGGCCGACGAAGCGGCCGCGGCTTATGCGGGGGACAAGCCGAAGCAATAGATTCCCGCGGATCCGGGTCCGAGCATCGAGGTCGCCGCGCCGTTCAACTCCCGAAGGCGGTACGGCTGAAAGACTTTCCTCGCGCCCTCGACCGACGCCGCCAGCCAATCGTTTCGGTTGGCGACGTCGGGCATTACTGTCTAACTTCCGTCAAGTCCCTCAGCGGGTGGCGCCAGCTGGTGGCACGGCGGCCGGCCGGCGGCTGACTTGATCCCGCGGATCCCATGCTCGACGGGTCCTGCCACGCCGGCATCGCCTTAAGATCATCCGCCGTCTTCGCGATCTTGAAGCCGCCTTTGTCGGCATCTGGAATTCGCTCAGCGGCAGGGCCGCTTGGTGACCGCCAACGCCGAGGAGCCGCCCGAGCTGACGACAAGCCGGTCGATCGTCTTGCTTGTCCGGCTTCAATCAGCGCCGTCGAGACGTCGCCGATCTTCTTGCCGTCTTTGTCGTAACCGTTTGTCCCTTTGATCTTGGAGACGTCCTCGAGGGTGAGCGGGTTGTGTGCTGGGGCAGGTGCAGGCGCGGTTACACCCGGCGTCAATCCGGGAGCCGGGTGGAGGCGAGTTGGCCGGCGCGGGCGAAGTCTGAGCGGACGGGGCTGCCTAAGGGGGCCAAAGCCGACGCAGCGGCGATCACCACCTTTCGCATGGGAGACCTCCCTTACTTATTCGACCTAAATCTCAACAGCAGTGGCTAATGCGCGTGCCGTTTTGTGCCTAGCGTAAAAACTGGCGATTCGGGTGATGGCGAGCTTCGTCAAACTCGCTTGAGGCCAGACCGCGCGCCTTCCCTCCCGTGCTAATCTTCGCGCGGAGATCAAGAGCCTCATCGCGTCTTAGGCGATCAAGAACTTCATTGCGCCTCATTGGCATCCTGCGATTCCCGCATTCGATTGAGCAGGTAGTCATCGCTCGAGCGTAGCGACAAGGGATCCGCCGAAAGCGATCTTCGGCTTGCACCGCAATGGCCCGACGTGGGATGCCGCGCGCCGCGAACCATCGCAAGCTACGATGGGAAGCTCCGGTCCCCGAGCGATGAGTCTCTCAGGCACCGTATTGGCGGGCGGCAGTGTAAGGCGGCCGCTGTGATCGGCGTCGTCCAGTCGAGCGCCACCTGCAGGGCTGCGTCAGGAACCATGCGCATCCCCTTAGGCTGTATTCAGCCTGATACCAGCGCCACCGCCATTCGCTGGGATGAAAACGATGCCCGCCGCCTCGAACGCGCGCTGAATCGCGGCGAGCGTCGCGCGATGCGGGGCGGTCCTCTCTCCCTCGAATTGCCTGATGCTGACGATGCCGACTTCCGCCGCCTTCGCGAGATCCTCTTGGTTCCATTTGAGGAGGCCGCGAGCGGCGCGACACTGTGCGGCGGATATCATTCCGCAGCTCATACCGAATGCGTCGAAAACCGTCAACTCCATCGATTCACCCTTGCATCGGCGAAATCGGACGTATAGCGTCATACCTGGCGTTTTTCGACAGGAATGAGAAATGCAGCCGCTCGATGAACTTCACCTGACCTACGACGGTCCTATCCCGCCCGATGCCCTCGTGATTGCAGGGATCGGCTTTCCCCCACTCGCTCTCGCCCGCGCGCGCAGCGAGATTGCATTCTTTCAGGCGATGGCGCTGCGGCAACTCGATGCCATCCGCATGCGTCGTGCCGATGGAAATTATACCGCATCGCTCCTTGCCGATTTGCGCCTGTACCGAGAGCAGTTTCAAAGATGGAACCGCGTTGCCGCCGAAATGCGTCGCTCAATCGTCGCGGGCGCAGGCCGGTCGAAGGACCTGTTAACCCGATCTGCCTCTTCCTTGAAAATCGACGCCTCGTCAAAGGAGCTCCCATGAGCCAAGGGCTTCAGCATTCGCTTGCCGAACACGAATACCTGCGTCACCGGCTGCGGGCGGAGTTTCCCGAGGCCGACGAAGAAACGCTGCGGGACACCCTCGAGGGTGTGAGCAGCCTGCCGGAAATGTTGGCTTGCGCCCTGCGCTCTTACCTCGAAGACATCGCGTTGATCGCCGCTCTCGGCATTCGCATCGATGAGATGCAAGAACGCATCACCCGCTTCGAGCAACGCGCCGAGAAGAAACGCGCGGTGATCACGTCGGTCATGGAGCGCGCCGATCTCAAGAAACTCACCGAGCCCGACTTTACCGTGTCGCTTCGTGCGACACCGCCCGCGCTTGTCGTCACCAACGAGACGGACATCCCGCACGACTTCTGGAAACCGCAACCGCCGAAGCTCGACCGCCAAGGTCTCACCGCGGCGTTGCGCCGCGGCGAGCGCGTGCCCGGCGCAACGCTGAGCAATGGCCAATCGACAATTTCCGTGAGGACACGCTAATGCCTTTCTCAGAGCCTCAAATCAAACGCCTGTCGGGCAAGCTCGACGGCAAGCACGTCAAGACCCGAGAGTTGCACGGCCACACGCTCTCCTATCTCGAAGGCTGGCACGTGATCGCCGAGGCCAATCGCATCTTCGGCTTCGATGGCTGGGATCGTGAAACTGCCTGGGCGGAGTGCGTCTGGGCCGAGGCGAGACGCGAGCCGAAGATGTGCGCCTATGCCGCTCGCGTGCGCGTGCGCGTTCGCGCTGGCGAGACGATCATCTGTCGCGACGGGAGCGGCGTCGGCCACGGAAGCGGCGCGACGCTCGGCGAGGCGCATGAAAGCGCGCTGAAGGAGGCGGAAACAGACGCGACGAAACGCGCGCTGACGACGTTCGGAAATCTCTTCGGATTGGCACTCTACGACAAGGACAGGGCAGGCGTCCGAGACGTCAGGAAACGCAGCCGCGCCGACATCGGAGAATCGCCACTAAGGCTATTGTTTTCGAACCGTGCGTCGGTGAGCACGCACGACCGTCCTCAAAGTTTTTGCACCGCCATCCGTGCCGCGCTGGAGGCCGCCGTTGACTTGAACGAGATCGCGCTCATCTGGGATCACAATGTCGAGACTGTGATGCTTTTGCGCTCTCTCTGGCCCGATCTGAAGACCCGACAAGGGGTTCACTACGCCGACGTCATCGAGAAACTTCATCGCCAGCAAGTCGAGAAGCTCAGCAGACGCACGGACGATTCCCCGCTGCAACCCGAGCCGCTCCCGATTCTGATGCCGCCGCGGCGACTGCGCGACGCAGCCCATCTTCGATTCGTCGCGACCCTCCCTTGCGTCGTGTGCGGACGCGCGCCGAGCCACGCACATCATCTCCTCTTTGCTCAGCCGAGGGCGATGGGGCGGAAGGTCAGCGACGAATGGGCCATCCCACTATGCCTGCTTCACCATCGCGCTCTCCACGATGCAGGCGACGAGGAGCGGTGGTGGAACGACCAACGCATCGACCCGAGAGCCGAGGCAGAGAGGCTGTGGCAGCAAAGCCGGAACAAGCGTGAGCTTCGCGCCGATTATTCAGACGTTGCAGATGAAGGCGTTGCTCTTCCAAGGTCAACGCCCTTCCAATCCCTCCCGACCGAAACTGAGGCAAAAGATGCCGTTTAGCATGCGCCGGTCGTCAACACGGGGGATGCCGCGCGGCTCATTCGGAAGCATAGGGTTGATAACGCACCACTCATAGTCGCTGAGTTCATACCGCATGATTCGAAGCTCCAGTTTGGGAGCTTGAATCACGTCCAAAGCGACGCCATCAACAGCAACACCGGACAACCGGCATTCCTAGATTACCCCCTAACCGGACATGCTGCGGACATGCCAAAATCGACCAAAATAACCCACAGCGGATGTCCAACCGTCAACGGCAGATGGACGGCATGGCGTAGGGCCGGTCACCGGCATTGCGAAGTAGAAGACCAAGACGCGCGCTGACGGTCGCGCCCCATTTGGCGATGCTCGCCGCCATCGGCATATTGGTCTAGACTGTTATTCCGAGCGGGAGGGCGAGCATGGAGTGCCCGAGCTGCGGAAGCGCCAATCAGGATTGCAGCCAATTCTGCGGGGGCTGTGGATCGCCGCTGCCGCAGTGTTGTCGCGCCTGCGGCCGCGAGAATCCGAGTGGCAATAGTTACTGCGGCAACTGTGGCGCTCCTTTGACCGGTGCTGCTCTTCC
>JAQGID010000228.1 GCA_028291405.1 Rhodospirillales bacterium
GTTGTCCACATCACGCCTGCTACGACGAGCGGCGCGACCACCATAAACTAGGAGCTAGATCGTGACTGTCACACTTTACATGACGACCCCCGCCAACGCCGCTCACGACCTAACCCCGCAAGGCCCGCAGGTCATGATGCCCGACCCGCTATCTCGGGCGACGCAGGTCATCGAAGACCTCGGCGACGAGGCAGCCGCCTTCGACCAGCTTGACAATCTTCTGATTGAGCAGGCGCTGAATCGTTTTGCGCTAGGAGGGGTACTGCTACGCATAAAGGAGAAGCATTGGTTCGCAAGCTACAGCTCCTTCGCGGAGCTATGCCTGCAAAAGTTCGGCTTTAAGAAGTCTAAGGCTTACTACCTCATCAACATCTACAACGTTCTACGCGAATTTAATGTCCCGTGGGACGATGTAAAGATGCTCGGCGGATCGAAACTTCGGCTGATATGCGCGGCTGCAGCTGCGAAAAATTATGACGCCAACAAATTTTCCACATGCGTGGAAAAAGCGGACCTCTTGACGGTAGCTCAGCTCAAGTCGGAACTTGAGGGGAAGCCTAGGACTGAGATCTCAAACCAAGAAAAGCCGCTCACGCTGAAGCCTGACCCCGATCAAGTTGAAATTTTCGAGGCTGCTGTTGCCAAGGCTAAGGCAACTAGCGGAAGGTCGCACGATGCCGTGGCGCTTGAGAATATTTGCCACGAGTTTCTCGCCAATTCCTCACTACCAGGCGCGGTCATGCCGTCGATTTTGGCCGACCACGCAGCTGCCAGTAATGTCGCAAATGCCGGATGGTGCGTAGGCTACGCCAGCGGCGACGAGCCTACGCTATTTGTCTGGCAATATTCGCTAGCGCCAACTCTCGAGCATAAGCCTGTTCCCAACGAGCAGGGCCTCGAGAGGGAACCGCCGTTCCGCGGGACCGCGGTTCTTCTCGTTAGCCCTTTTGCATCCCGGGAAGATGTCCTGCGCTCTCTGAAGGAGATCAAGACCGAGGTCTTAAAAAATGGAATATTCCGCTGCGTCGATCCAGAAATGGGCGCACACGTGTAGCCGTAAATCCACCGCAGCAGCATAGAATTTGATGTGCTCACCCATAGACAGGCGAAATCCTAGCCAACCCGCAGCCGGCTAAGCGCCCATTCGAGGCGGACGAAGCGCGCTTTGTCTGCGATCCCCGATACCGCGAGCGTCATGGTCTCAGCTCGGCCGCCGACGCTCTTTAGGCGCGCGTGCTCAAAACCTCTATGCCAGGGCACGTACACGGCAACTACCCGCCAAACGGTCGGCGGCGGTCCGCCAGCCGCGCCGGCAGTTCGGGTAACGCTGACCCACCTCGGCAGTCGGCTATCGACCATGCCGTTCCTTTCTGAGGCGCACGCCCAGCCCTCCGCCGTTCTCCGCGATCACTCCGGCGACCTCGATGCCGATGGATCGGATCAACCGTTCGATCGCGCAAGGCTCGGCCGCGGCGGTTGTCGGGCGGTCATGTGTCAGTTTGAAATTCGGCGCACTCGCTCCACCAGTTGAAGCGTTGAAGCGGTGTGAAATCGCAAACTTCTGGCGGTAGGGATAGCGCTCGTGGAGCTCGAAGACGCCGTCGCGATGCTGAGGGATCATCCAAAGGAATTCCTAGAACGCCACGCACTCATTATCGGCGGGGGAAGTAATCTCACCTCCCCAGCTTCACGGTAAACGGGCTCGTGTCGTCGCGCGACCAGGTGCCTTGGGCGGCGGCGTCGGCGCCAGATGAGCGACCGCCTGACACTCTATGCCGGCTGTGGCACTACCTTGCCGACCGGGAATCTCTTCAGCCAAACCGTCAAGGCGGGCGTCCGTTTCACGTTCTGAACGGGAGCCGTGCGGCGCGAGAGGACAAACCGGCTGAGGGGCCGCTCCTATGAAGCGCTATGCGCGTCCGGCCAAGCCGAGAATTTAGCCTATGGGTGTCGGAAGCGATCGAAACAGCATGACCAGTCCCGGAATCCCGTTCTGGCACATCCCGGATGCGCCGCCTGCCGTCCATGACCGCCGCTTGATGATCTAGAAGCGCCTCTGGCAAGCCGCCCAGGGTGTGTTGATGAGTTACGCCGCGGGGGTCCGAGTCGAGATCCGGGCCGAAACCGACGCAACTGCACGGCCGACGCCGGTGACCGGCCACGAAACGCCCAATTAGCCTTCGCCGTGACCGCCCGGACATTCCCGGAGCCACCCTCCACGCGACCCGCTCCCGCCAGCAACGCTGCCAACATCGCAGGACTTTAAGACAAGTATCGCCGATTTTCGCGCTCGGGAAAAAATCCTCTTGTCTTCGAATACCTCGAGAAGCCCCTTCATATTGGAGACCTTGGACCGACCTCCGCGGATTCGAGAGTGGCGCAAGGCATGGGGTCTTGATCTTGGATCAAACCGCGCGGAGCCTCCGCAAACGAGGCCGGAGTATGCTCGGTCACAAACCCTGTATTGGCCGACGGCTGCCGGCGAGTCTGCTGCCATAGCGCCGCTGCCTCGGCTTTTGCGTCGATCCGGTGCTCTTCCCACCACCGCTCTTCGTTGCCAACATCGTGCAGAGCGCGATGGTGCAGCAAGCACAGCGGCACGGTCCACTCATCGCTGACCTTCCGCCCCATCGCTCTCGGCTGGGCAAACAGGAGGTGATGCGCCTGGCTCGGCATGCGTCCACAGACGATGCATGGCAGTTCCGCGACGAATCGGAGGTGCACAGCATCGCGCGACCGCCGGGATCTCCCCGGATCCGAAGGCGACTCGTCCGGTATCGGCTGCTCTGCCGTTTTCATGTTCACTTTCTCGACCTGACGGCAATGAAGCTTCTCGATGACGTCGACGTAATGTGCACCTTGTGGTGTTTTCAGATCTGGCCAGGCGGTTCGCAACAGCATGAGCGTTTCGGCATTGCTCTCCCACAGGCGCGCGAGCTCGGTCAGGCTCGCGGCGCGCTGGAGCGCGCCTCGCATCGCAGTGCAGAAGCTCTGAGGACTGTCGTGCATGCTGAAGAAACCGTCATCAGGAGACAAGAAACGGAGCGCCGCTTCTCTGGGAGCGGGGACGGGCGCCTTCAGGCCACCACGAACGCCGGCCCGGTTTTTGTCATAGAGCGCCAAGCCGAACAGATTGCCGAAGGTCGTGAGCGCGCGTTTCATTGCATCCGTCTCGGCTTCCTTCAACGCGCTCTCATGCGCTTCTCCCATGGTTGCGCCGGTCCCATGCCCGACGCCGCTGCCATCGCGGAAAACCAGCGCGTGGCCGGCGCGGACGCGGATGCGTACCCGGGCGGCATAGGCGCAAGCCCGAGGATCACGACGCGCATCCTCCCAGATGCAAGCCGCCGATATCGTTTCGCGATCCCAGCCGTCGAAACCGAAGACGCGGTTCGCCTCGGCGATCGCGTACCACCCCTCGATATAGGAAAGCTGTTTGCCGCGCTGCTCGCGAGTTTTAACGACCCTCGGGTTGAGTTTGCCCGAAAGAAGCTTCTGTTGCTGATCCGAGAACGACATCAATTGCTCCTCACAGAGATCACGGGATGTCCGCTGCCCAGTTTGGCACCGGGAATTGCCTGCCCGCAGCGCAGCGCCGAGGTCAGACCCGGCGTGTCGAGGATTGGCGCTTGCACAATCCAAAATGCCGCAGGAACAGCGCTCTCGTCGGTGACGATCAGGGGCGGCAGCGTACGGCGCATCGTGAGGGTAAAGTCCGGCTCCGTCAGCTTTTTGATCTCCGCCTGCTCCATGACGGAGGTCACGAGCACGCGCTTTTCGTCGGCCCGCGCCTCCAGGCGAGCGAGGCGGCTCTGCATTTCGTCCAAGCGAATGCCAAGCGCCGCCACAAGCGTCAGATCCTCGAGGTAGGATCGGACGACGCAGGCGATTGCCGCGTGCAGATCGCCGATGCTTTCAAGAGTGATCCGTAGCCTTTCGTCGTCGGTATCCGCCGCCTCCGCAATCAGCCATTCACGCAACACTTCGTGCTTGTAGAGAGCCTGCTTATCCGATGAATGTTCCATGTTCGCCTTTCACACTGTCAGTGGCCACGAGAGAGCGGTTCGGTCGGCGTGGCGGGCTATTCGGTTATTTCAAGATTGGTCGGGATCGGGTTCCGGGCGGGCGGCTTTCGGCCATATCGCGCCGATGATTCGCGAGTATTCAGGTTCTGAAATTGTCGATTTGAATGCCGCGATGATTTTCTTCCCCTCGCGGATCTCGGATAGAAAAATTAGCCGCGCTTTCTGGCTGACGGGATTAAGACGCAATGGATCGAGCGGACGATGAGCGCGATCCAGGGCTGCCGAAAGCAGCGGGATTTCGATCGCGCCAGCGTACCGTCGCGCCGAATTTTAGCCAATCGGCCCAAAAACCCGATTCGACTTTAGTATTGTTAAAGCGTAGAAGGTGAGTTTTGGGATTAAGCATTGAACGCTCCGATAAATGTCTAAGTAATATTACCAACTTTTTTGAGATTGTCAAAATAAAATATCGCATATTGCCTGGAAATGTCCCAATTTATTTGAAGTTTACACACGTGACGAGAAATTCAATTACATCGTGACTTCGCCAGGAGCCGAATCAAAGATCGACGCTTGTCTGTCGGAGGAAGAGCGTGCGGACGCATCGCCATCCGGACCTCGTCCTCGTTATCCCTGCCGACGCCAATGAATTCATGCGACGCGGCAAACCTGGGGAGCACTCAGCAACGGCTTGGTTTCGGGTCCGGTGCGGATATCGATGTGATCGGAGTGTCGCGTCCGCCGGTCATCGATTATCCTTGGTCACCTGCGTCCGAGGAAAATCGGCCTGTTTTGCCGGTCGATATCAGGACCTTCGCCCTAAATGGCGCTGCAGATCGGAACATCACTGCCGCTTGAACGCATTCATGCCGCGCATCCAGGCGCTAGAGCCGAGGTCGAGATCGCGCCGCGCGGTATCGGCGAGGTGATCGAGGCCTGTTCAGAAGGTGGTCGCATCGAAGACATGCGAAAGTACGTGAAGTTCTTGCCGACCTAACCCAATCGACCATCTGAACCGATGGTCGCGAACCTCCATCCGATCGTCAAGAAAACGGCGAAGTTGGCGGGCGCCAGATCTTACCCGCCATGGCCACCGATTGCCGGACAACTTACTTTTGGGTGGGCCGGAGGGGAGTAATTGGTCAGCCCTTTCGTCGCGGTTCGGCTGAGGCGGTCCATCGTGTTGGCACAGGGCAGGGGTCAAGATTCGACGACCCGCCACACCCCGCCACACCAGGTCTGCTCGCTTTCGTCATCCAAGAAGGATGCGCTGATCCGTGCGCCGTTGCCGCGGGTAGATGCGCTGATCGCGGGGAACGCGGTATCACGTGAGTGGCTGAACCTGCCACAGGGGCTGGGGCCGAGGATCGTGTCCCGGGAGGTGGTGTAGGAGCGGTGCTCCTCGGCGGGTCTTGCGGACCCGAGGTCTCGGACACCTCTCGCTGCATTAGTCGAAAGGCTCGGGTGACATGCCACCGCACGGCAACCAGCTTTATCGAGGAGTCGGGACATTGCACTTTCACCGCAACTTTGGCTCTCCGCGCCTCCCTTTTTAAGTGCCCCGAAAAATGCTCCTGCTCATATCGCGGCGGGCGACCCGGTCGTCAGAATTTCCCGGCATCACAGCAGTTCCCTGTGACGGTTGCCCACCGGCGTTTCTAGGGATTGGAGCTAGAGCGCCGAGCCTGGTCGAATGGTCGCAGTTTTGGGCGTGTAGCAGATCTCGCCGACCAGAGTCCGATCTGGATGGACGACCACTCGAGCTGAAAGGCTACGGAAAATGGGGCGAGTGACCGGGCTCGAACCGGCGACATCCAGAATCACAATTTGGCGCACCACCCCGATCGAAGGCCTGAAGGGCGTGACCAGACGGCGCAGCGAAGTCGTCGACATCCACGCCTATCGGTGAGGCGCCTGACGACCGGGAATCTTAGGGTAACAGCTAACTGCCCATTCGCTTGAAAGGCGAGCAGCAGGAAGAAACCCAGCGCGAGGAGCGCGACCGCGGGAGGCGTCATATGAAGATGGAGCGATCACCTCGTCGATAGGCAAGGCTGACTAGCGCGCGAGGAGCCTCGCCCTCGATGCGCAGATAGGCGGCGCCTTCAGCGTGGATCTGTTCGAGCGATTGCGGCACGACGGACACGCC
>JAQGID010000234.1 GCA_028291405.1 Rhodospirillales bacterium
GAGATGACCAAGGTCCCGATCGGGACAGTGATGTCGCGGCTGTCGCGCGCGCGGGCGCTGCTTCAGGCCGCGTGGCGAAAATACCAGGAGAAGGAGCGCGTCGCATGACTTGCGTCCACATGACAGCGCTGCTCCATGGCCGGCTGGACGGCGAACTCGACCTCGTGAACGCGATGGCGTTCGAGGAGCACGTCCGGCACTGCCCCGGCTGCGCGGAAGCATACCGCGAGCAGCAGGCGCTTCGAACGGTGTTGCGGCGGCAGGCGAAGTACCGTGCGCCTGATCACCTGCGCCAGCGTATTCAAGCGGCGATCGGGACAAGCGCACCCGCGGCCATGCTCGAGCCGGTAAGCTGGTGGCGGCGGTCGGTCGCGAATGGCCGCTGGGCAACCGGATTTGCCGTCGCCCTCGCAGCGAGCGTCTTCTTGTTCATCGCCAGTCCAGGCGACGATCGGCAGGATTTCCAGAATGAGCTGATCGCGAGTCATGTGCGGTCGCGCCTGGCGGATCACCTGACCGACGTCGCGACCTCCGATCAGCATACGGTAAAGCCATGGTTCAGCAGCAAGCTGGACTACTCGCCGCCTGTAACCGATCTCGCGAGTGAAGGCTTCCCGCTCGTCGGCGGCCGCCTCGACTATCTGCATGATCGCGTCGTCGCCGCGCTCGTCTACAAGCGCCACGAGCACGTCATCAATCTCTTCGTCTGGCCCACGGCAGAGACGGTGGACAGCTCGGCGCAGATCTCATCGCGCGAGGGCTTCCATATCTGCCACTGGAGCCGCTCTGGCATGGGCTTCTGGGCGGTATCAGATACCAATCCTGCCGACCTCGAGGAGTTCGAACGCCTCTTCCGGGCGCGGGCGCCGTCGTAAACGCCGCTGCCGCCGCGCGACCGTGATGGATCTGGATATCGAGATCGAGTTCTCCGACGCCGGGCACGTGCGCCGTTCCGGCCGGATAACCCTGCGGCGGCGGGCGACTTCCATCCGAGCAAGGAAAGCGCATCGGCGCCCTCCGGTGCGACTTACGCGTCGACGCGCGCCTTGGAAAAGCGCCCGCTTCGTGACCTGCGCAGCAATATCACCGAGGCCCCGGGAATAAGTACCGCCTGAACGAAGTCGTCTCATCGGAGGTCAGCAATCGTCTGATCAGGATGCTCAATCATTTTGAGCCCACAGTGGCGTCGTGTCCGTCGAAGAGGTCCCCATGATTTCTGTAGGAGCAAGAACGGACGACACGACGGCGCACTATAACATCGTCGCGCGTCTCTTCCACTGGACGACAGCGGTGCTGGTTCTCCTTCTCATCCCGATCGGCTGGGTGATGACCCAGCTCGACCGCGGCCTCACACAAGACATTCTCTTCGTCACCCATGAGTCGATCGGCCTCACCATCCTCGGCCTCACCGCCGCGCGGATCGCCTGGCGCCTCTCTCATCCGGCACCGCCACGATCCCGGGCTTTGAGCCCGCTTGAGGTAAGGGCGAGCAGCATCGTCCACACGGTGCTCTACCTGCTTCTGGTGGCGCTGCCAATCAGCGGCTACATCATGGTTGCCGCCGGCGGCTTCCCGCTAACCTATTTCGAGCTGGCCGAGGTGCCGAAGCTGCTGGCCAAGGACGAGCCATTATCAAAGCTCGCGGAGACCGCGCATCTGACCCTGCAATTTGGTGTCTCTCTGTGCATTGCGCTGCACATCGGCGCGGCGCTACATCACCGCTTTCTGCGTCACAACGACGTTATGGCGCGGATGCTGCCGCGGCTCCGCCAATCGATCTGGTGATCCGAGCCGGGTGTCGTCTTCGCGCGCAACCGCGGAACTGCCTGACTTCTTCGACCGGGATATCGGAGGTGCCGTGCGCGAGCGTCAAGAATGTGATGTCCTTGTTATCGGCGGTGGGCCTGCTGGTTCCACCATCGCGGCGTTGCTTGCCGAAAAAGGCAGGCATGTCGTTCTCTTGGAGAAGGACCAGCTCCCGCGTTTCCACATCGGCGAATCGCTGCTGCCCTTGAACCTGCCTTTGTTTGATCGTCTGGGCGTTGCCGAGGACGTCCGGCGCATCGGCGTGTACAAGCCCGGTGCCGAGGTGATCTCGGATGAACACGGCGTTGCGACGACGTTCCGCTTCGCCAACAATCCGCGTCTAAGCGTCGACCACAGCTATCATGTGAAACGCGCGGATTTCGATAGGCTCCTGCTCGACAACAGCCGGCGCCTCGGCGCGACCGTGCTCGAGCGCACGCGCGTGACCGAGGTCGAGCTTGGCGCCGAGGGGCGCACAAAGGTCACGGCGATCGGCTGCGACGGAACCCCGTCGTCCTGGTTTCCCCGCTACCTTGTCGACGCCTCTGGGCGGGACACGCTGCTCGCAAGCCGCCTCGGGTTCAAGCGGGTCGACAAGCGCAACAACACGGCCGCGGTGTTCGGACATTTCCGCAACGTGCTGCGCCGGGAGGGTGACGCCGAGGGGATGATCACCATGCATCTCTTGGAGCATGGATGGTTCTGGATGATCCCACTGCCCGATGGCGTCATGAGTGTCGGCCTGGTCGGCAAGCAGGCCTTCTTCAAGACCAGGACCGGCGATCTCGCCAGTTTCTTCGCTCGCGCCGTCGCGGCGAGCCCCAGCGTTGCGGGGCGAATGGCGAATGCCGAGCCGATCGGCGCGCTAGTCGCAACCGCTAACTATTCCTATGAGTCACGGCAGTGCACGGGAGACGGCTACATCCTGATCGGCGATGCCGTTGCCTTCATCGATCCGCTATTTTCGAGCGGCGTCATGATGGCGATGAGTAGCGCCGCATTCGGTGCGGAAGCGGTCGATGCCTGGTTCGACGACAAGACGCTAGGCGAGCGGCTGATGCGCGACTATGAACGGAAGGTGCGGCGCGGCCTCAACTCCCTCTCATGGCTGATCTATCGAATCGATACGCCGGTGCTGCGAGACATCTTCATGGCGTCGTTCGATCTATTCAATACGCGCAACGGGCTGCTTGCAATCCTGGGGGGTGACTTCTATGAAACGCCCCGGCTCCTATCGCCGCTACGCCGCCTGCAACTCGCCTACGGCTGCCTTTATCTTCTCTCCAAGGCGGGCTTCCGCCTTCGCACCGAGGGCCTTACATGGCGTCAGCGACCCCGGGAAAATTAAGCAGGTTCGTCAAATCGGCTGTGCCAGCTCGTTACGGATTCACGGATGCCTGCCGGCCGCCCGCATCCCTTGCCTGGGTGGTCCTTCCACCGGGAGGTCACGCCGGCATCGTCGAGCGCACTAGCCGGGCTGTTGGCAATGGCGACTATCCCATCGAGGGGCTTTCCATAAGGTCGAAGTTAAGCTGCAGTAAGCGTCAGCTTGGGCCGGATCACGGATCATGAAGTCGATCGTGCCAGGAGCAGCCTTTCAGCCGCACAGCCGGGAATGACCGTATTGGG
>JAQGID010000272.1 GCA_028291405.1 Rhodospirillales bacterium
TCCGCAAGGGCGAGATCATCCTGGTCGAGGACAAGGCGACGCTGATGCACAAGCTGGGTAAGCGACAGCTGACCCTGCAGCTGCAAAGCCCGCTCGAGCATATTCCGGCCGAGCTGGCCGGCTACCATCTGACGCAATCCGAGGATGGCCGCGAGCTGATCTATTCCTTCGACGCGCAAGGCGATAGCACGGGGATCGCCGTCCTGATGAAGCGGCTCAGCGAGCTCGGGATCGACTTCAAGGATCTCCGGACACAAGAAAGCTCGCTGGAGGATATCTTCGTCAGCCTCGTGCAGGACCAGTCATGAATTTCCACGCGATCAAGGCGATCTTCCGTTTCGAGCTGGCCCGCACCTGGCGGACGCTGCTGCAGAGCATCGCGGCGCCGGTGCTGTCGACCTCGCTCTATTTCGTCGTCTTCGGCTCGGCGATCGGCTCGCGCATGACGGCGATCGACGGCGTCAGCTACGGCGCGTTCATCGTTCCCGGGCTGATGATGCTGTCGCTGCTGACGGAGAGCATCTCCAACGCCTCTTTCGGCATCTACATGCCGAAATGGTCCGGGACGATCTACGAGGTGCTGTCGGCGCCGATCTCCGCGATCGAGATCGTCATCGGCTACGTCGGGGCGGCCGCCACCAAATCGATCATCCTGGGTCTCGTCATCCTGACGACGGCGCGCGTCTTCGTCCCGTTCGAGATCGCGCACCCGCTGTGGATGGCGGCGTTCCTGGTCCTGACGGCGGTGACCTTCAGCCTCTTCGGCTTCATCATCGGCATCTGGGCGCAAAGCTTCGAGAAGCTGCAGATCGTGCCGATGCTGATCGTCACGCCGCTGACCTTCCTCGGCGGCAGTTTTTACTCGATCGGCATCCTGCCGCCGGTCTGGCAGAAGATCACGCTGTTCAACCCCGTGGTCTATCTGGTCAGCGGTTTCCGCTGGAGCTTCTATGGCACCTCCGACGTCGGCGTCGAGCTCAGCCTCGGGATGACGTTGGGCTTCCTCGTCCTGTGCCTCGCGGCCGTCGCGTGGATCTTCCGGACTGGCTACCGGCTCAAGACGTAACTAAACCCTCGCGATTTCCCGCGACAATGAGTAGGAATGTCGGCGCGCGGGGGGAGGCGCAGGGCGAATGAATCTTTGGGTGTTGCTGGCGATCAACAGCATCGCCATGGGCGGACTCCTGTTCCTGCTGTCGGCCGGGTTCTCGCTGATCTTCGGGCTGATGAAGATCCCCAATCTGACGCACGGCGCGTTTTTCATGCTCGGCGCCTATCTCGGCATCAGCTTCATCCGCCTCGGCGCGCCGTTCTGGCTGGCGGCGATCCTCGCCGCCCTGACGATGGCGGCGATCGGCGGCATCATCGAGCGGCTGCTGCTGCGCCGCCTCGCGAACCAACATCAGGCGCAAGTGCTGGTGACCCTCGGCCTTTCCTTCATGATCGCCGATCTCTGCCTGATGTTCTGGGGCGGCGATCCGCTCGCGATCCAGGCACCGGAGGCGCTGCGCGTCACCGTCCCGATGCTCGGCGTGCGCTTTCCGCTCTACCGCCTTGCCGCGGTGCTCGTCGCGGTCCTCGCCTTCGCGATCCTCTGGCTGATGATCGACCGCACGCGGCTCGGCGCGATGATCCGCGCCGGCGTCGACGACCCGGCGATGGCGCGGGTCGTCGGCATCCGCGTCTCGCGGCTCTTCACCATCATCTTCTGCCTCGGCGCCGGCCTCGCCGGCTTCGGCGGCGTCATGGGCGGGCCGATCCTCTCGGTCTATCCCGGCCTCGATACCGACATGCTGCCGCTCGCCCTCATCGTCGTGATCCTCGGCGGCTCGGGCAGCCTCGTCGGCGCCCTCGTCGGCAGCTTCATCGTCGGCTTCCTCTATAATTTCGGCCAGGCGATGTTCCCCGAGATCGCCTATGTCATCCTCTTCCTGCCGATGCTCATCGTCCTGGTGGTGCGGCCGCAGGGGCTGTTCGGCAAGGCGGCGGCGTCGTGAAGCGCATCGCCCTCGCCGTCTCGCTGCTGCTGCTCGCGCTGGCGCCGCTGCTGATCGACAACAGCTACTATCTCAACATCGCGACCCAGGTGCTGATCTCGGCGATCTTCGCGCAGGGCCTCAACCTGCTGGTCGGCTATGCCGGGCTGGTCTCGTTGGGCCATGCCGGGCTGTTCGGCGTCGGCGCCTATACGGCGGCGTTCCTCCTCGCCAGCGGATCGGGCCAGGTCGCGGCAGCGGCGCTGGCGATCGGCGTCACGCTGGCGACCTCCGCCGTCTTCGCCTTTCTCGCACTGCGGGCTACGGGGATCGGCTTCTTCATGATCACCGTCGCGCTCGGCCAGATCGCCTGGGGCATCGCCTATCGCTGGATCAGCCTCACCGGCGGCGATAACGGCATCAGCATCGCGGCGCGGCCGGCGCCGTTCGGCATCTCGCTCGCCGGCGCGACGCCGTTCTTCTACGCGACGCTGATCGTCTTCCTGGCGGTGCAGGGCGCCGTCGCGGTCTTCACCCGCTCGCCGCTCGGCGTCAGCCTGCGCGGCACGCGCGACCAGCCGCGGCGGATGACGGCGCTCGGCTTCAACGTCTGGCTGATCCGCTTCATCGCCTTCGTGCTCTCGGGCCTGGTCTCGGGGATCGCCGGGCTGCTGTCGCTCTACCAGACGAAATTCGTCAGCCCGCACGTGCTTTCGCTCGGCGCCTCGGCCGAAGCGCTGCTGATGGTGATCTCGGGCGGCACCGCGACGCTGCTCGGGCCGGTCGTCGGCGCCGCCATCGTCGTCGCGATGAAATACATCGTCAGCGCCTACGTCGAACGCTGGAACCTCGTGCTCGGCGCGATCTTCGTCGCGATCGTGCTCTTCATGCCGGAAGGGCTCGTCCCCGGGAGCGTCCGGCTGTGGCGCAAGCTGCGCTCCGCTGGAACGAAGCGGGAGGCGGTGTCATGACTCAGGCATCCGCCGTTCCCGCCCTGGCGATCAGGGGCCTGCGCAAGAGCTTCGGCGGGCTGAACGTCATTCCCGGCATCGATTTCGCAGTCGCCGCCGGCGAGCGGCGGCTCATCATCGGGCCGAACGGCGCCGGCAAGACGACGCTGTTCAATCTGATCACCGGCGACCTCAAGCCGAGCGGCGGTGCGATCGAACTGTTCGGCCGCGACATCACGCGGTTGCCGAACCGTCGCCGCGCCCATCTCGGCCTCGCCCGCACCTATCAGATCATCACCCTCTTCCCGCGGGAGACGCTGCGCCACAACGTCATGCTGTCGCTGCTCGGCCTGTCGCCGGCGCGGTGGAATCCGATCGTCCGCTTCGACCGACGCCCCGACCTCGCCGAGCGGGCCGCCGCCGCCCTCGACCGGGTCGGCCTCGCGCATCTCGCCGAGCGGA
>JAQGID010000337.1 GCA_028291405.1 Rhodospirillales bacterium
TCGTCCTTCTTGTAATAATACTCGACGATCGAGCGCGGCAGCACGGTGCCCTCGGCGATGGCGAGGCGCTTCGACAGCGAGCCGGCCGCGATGTTGCGGATGACGACCTCGATCGGGATGATCTCGACTTCCTTGACCAGCTGCTCGCGCATGTTGAGGCGACGCACGAAATGCGTCGGGATGCCGATCTCGTTCAGCTTGGTCATCAGGTATTCGCTGATGCGGTTGTTGAGCACGCCCTTGCCGGTGATCGTGCCCTTCTTCTGATTGTTGAACGCCGTCGCATCGTCCTTGAAGTACTGGACGAGCGTGCCCGGCTCCGGTCCCTCGAACAGCACCTTGGCCTTGCCTTCGTAAATCTGCCTGCGTCGGGACATGGACGGGTTCTCGGGCTGGATGAGACCGGGTTATCGCGCGCGAGCGGCGGTCGACGGTCGGGGGTCGTGTATAGCAAGGAGCGACGGCGGAAACAACGTTCCGTCGACCGGGGGGGCTCCGCGTCCCCTGTCTTCAACACGCCGATGTTCTCTACCGTCATGCCTGGGCTCAACCTGGCCATCCACGTAGAACCGCCGCGCCGCCGGAAGGCGTGGATGCCCGGGTCAAGCCCCGGCCACGACGAAAAGGTGCGAACGGATCGACACTAGGCACGGCGACCGAGGCCACGGCGTGATTTTGCGCGACGATGGAAGCGACGAGTCGCGGCCCGACGCGAGCCCGGAACCGAGATCGAATCCATCCATGACGAACCTCCTGAGAGAGATTTGTTCATGATATGTTCGTTGTTCACAAAATTCAACTTTAAATGTCGGGCATCGATTGCCGTCTTTGCGAGAAGCGAAGCAGCGAAGCAATCCAGGACGGTGAGGCGGCCCTGGATTGCTTCGCTGCGCTCGCAATGACGGCGGAGGGGAGGGATGGACGCGTCGCCCCGTCTAAACCGGAACATCCTGCCACGCGCCGGCGACGGGGCGGCGGGCGATGAAGCGGAGCAGCGGGCGCTTGGCGGCGTGGCCAATGGCGGGGAGGGCGACCAGGGTCGAGGACAGGGTCGCGAAGCTGGTCGGGGTCACGAAATTCATCGCGCTCGTCGGGCCGGCGTCGCGGTCGCCCTCGGAATCGCCGAGCAGCGCCTCCCAGGCAGCGAAATCGCCGTTCTCCGGGTCGGGCGGCGGCGCCGCGACGAAGCGCTCGCGATAGTCTCGGATGCGCGGGCTCGCCTGGTCGTCGAGATCGCCCGAGGTCAGCATCGACACGCCCGGCGGGAGCGGCGTCACCTCCAGCGGCATCGTTCCCGTCGGATCGGCGTGGCGCAGCCAGAACCCGTCGCGGTTGTCGGCGATGACGAGGTTGAACGGGCGGTAGGAGGCGGGCTCGATGGCGCGCAGCGCGGCTGCGGCCGCATGCGCGTCGGCATGATCGAGCGCCTCGAGCACGAGCTCGCCGCGCGACCGCCGCCCGAGCTGCGGCCCGAGGCTGTGCGAGCGGTTGAGGATCCCGGCCGCGACGCCATGCTCGTTGACGCCGAGCCAGGTGCCGCCGGCCAGCTCGTCGAGCCCGGCTACGATTTCGTCGCGGTCGGGCCAGTGCCGTCCGGGCGGCAGCCACGGCCGGTCCATCATCTCGTCGCGGTTGGCGCCGATCACGACCGGCCAGGAATGATCGGGGCGGCGCAGGATGACGAAGGTACACATATCGATCTCTCGCGGGATGTCGCCGAATTCTCTATGATCCAGACCAAGGCGCTGACGGCGCGCCGCTGCAACTGCGGTCCATCCGCTTTATATGGGGGCAAAGGATACGCGATGAGCAAGTTCGACGAGCGCGAGCAGGAGTTCGAGTCCCGCTACAAGCACGATCAGGATCTTGCCTTCAAGATCGCCTCGCGGCGCAACAAGCTGCTCGGCCTGTGGGCCGCCGACCATCTCGGCCTGACCGGCGCCGAGGCCGAAACCTATGCCCAGGACATCGTCGCCGCCGAGTTCGCCAAGCCCGGCCACGCCGAGATCGTTGCCAAGCTGGTCCGCGATTTCGCCGCAAAGGGCATCCCGATCGACGCGGCGCAGATCACCGACGAGTACCATCGGCTGGCAGAGACGGCGCGGACGCAGGTTATGGCGGGGTGAAGCGGCTGTAACGAGCGCACGAAGCCGTTCTTGCTGAGCTTGGCGCGGCAATCGGAAGCCGCAGAGCGCGTCCGCCCTCCAGTCATCGAGACCTTCGGAGGGGCGTTGACCTGAGGGCTTTCAGCCGAACCGGAGGGAATTACCGACCGAGTCATCGTGCTCTCGGTCTCGCCGAGCACCTTTATTGAAAATGGACCACTGCGGAATTGTAGATCCAGTCAGCCCAAAGCGCGTGGCCGCCACTGTTGTTGCCAGGCGAGCCGTCGCTCGGCCCGGTCGGATGCACCCCGTCGCTCTGGAAATAGGAATTCGCGCTTGCCCGGTTCGCGTACAGGCCGACATAGGCGATTGCGACCTTCGCAGCGTCGCGCACTGCGGTGCCCGCCCTGGTAGCGGCGAATGGCCGGAGCGAATAGGCAAGTCGCTGCGCCAGCCTCATCGCCCACCGCCCGACGTGTGAACCACCAGGATGTCGCCGCCCGTTGCAGTCAGCCGCCCGGGGGAGCTGAGGGCGTCAGTCGTTCCATCATGCTCTTGAATTCGGCACGCACAACCATCGGAACGGCTCCGCATAGAGGGAGACGATCGACTTGCGGTAGTCATAAGGGCACCACGTGACTCTTGCGCGACGGTATGGTTTCACATCGGCTGGGCGCCGCTGTCGCTCCGTGATGTCGCCGCGACGCCTGCTCGCCGGGCCGTGCGCCAATGGCTTCACGCATTCTTTAGGACTACCGGCCCATCATGGCTGCCTCGGGCTCAGCACATTCCAGGGCGTATGATGGTCACCGGCAACACTCTCGGAGCTTTCCTGCGCTCGAAGGCCGGGTCCAGCTTCTGGAAGTTCACCCTGTTCTCGCTCGTCCTGTCGATCGCCGTCGGCGCCGGGTTCTATTACTCGAGTGTCTCGCGGTTCACCGTGAACAAGAGCCAGGAGAAGGTCACCGCGCTGCAGCTGGTCGACGCGTTCGTGACCAACTATTCCGAGCTGCTGAAGAAATTTCCCGGCGATTCGGCGCCGGTGCCGGCAACGTTCCGGGCCCATTCGATCGAGCTCTTCAACAAGGCGCGAACGACCGGCGACGTGCTGCGGCTGCTCTGGGTCGGCCGCGCCGGCCGCGCGATCGCGACGCCGCCGGAAGATCAGGCGATGGCCGACGACATCGAGAGCTTCGTCGGCGTCAAGGATCCGAAGCCGGTGTCGCGCTTCCTCACCGTCGGCAGCGACGTCGTGTTCCGCACCGTCTACCCGTCGATCGCGACCCAGCAAAGCTGCGTCGACTGCCACAACAAGGTGATGCCCAAAACGTCTTGGCGGCTGAACGACGTGATGGGCGCCTTCTCGATCGACGTGCCGGCCGGACCCTTCCTGCGCAGCGTCAGCTATCAGAGCCTGGCGCTGGGCCTGGCGCTCTTCCTCGTCGTCAGCGGCGTCGGGCTGGTCATCGGACGGCTGCATTTCCAGCAGCTGAAAGAGCGCGAGACCGCCAATGCGACGCTGGAGCGTCGCGTCGAGGAACGTACCGAAGAGCTGCGCAAGGCGCAGGACGAGCTGGTCCGCAACGAGCGGCTGTCGGCGTTGGGGCAATTGACCGCGACCGTCGCGCACGAGCTGCGCAACCCGCTGAGCGCGATCCGCAACACGATCTTCACGGTCAAGGAGGTCGTCGCGGCGGCGGGCGTCAAGATCGAGCGGCCGCTCGAGCGCATCGAGCGCAGCATCAAGCGCTGCGACGCCATCATCACCGACCTGCTCGACTACACGAAGCTGCGCGAGATGCATTTTGCCGAGACGCTCGGCGACGCCTGGCTGGCCGACATCCTCGACGAGCAGAAGCTGCCGGACGGCATCGCGCTCGTACGCCGTCTCGCGACGCCCGGCCGGACCGTCACGCTCGATCCCGAGCGGCTGCGCCGCGTCGTCCTCAACCTGATCGAGAACGCGGTTCAGGCGGTCGCCGAGGGTCACGCGGCGACCGTTGCGCGGACCGTGACGGTGAGCACGAGCCTGCGCGAGGGCAATTACGAGATCGCGATCGCCGACAACGGGCCGGGCATGGCGCCGGAGGTGCTGGCGCGGATATTCGAGCCGCTGTTCAGTACCAAGAGCTTCGGCACCGGTCTCGGCCTGCCGACGGTCAGGCAGATCGTCGAGCAGCACGGCGGCACGATCGCGATCGGCAGCGAGGTCGGCGAGGGGACGGTCGCACGCGTCGTCCTGCCGCTGGTGCGAGCTTCGGCTCCAGCTCCGACTGCAGCTTCGACCCCAGCTTCGACCCCGGCCGGGGAGATCGCGGCGTGAGCGCCCGCATCCTCATCGTCGACGACGACCGGGATCACGCCGAGAGCATCGCCGATCTCCTCGAGCTGCGGGGCCACCACGCCGAGGTGGCGGGCTCCGGCGAAGCGGCGGCGGCGCGGTTTCGCGAGACGGATTTCGATCTCGTCTTCATGGACGTCAAGCTGCCGGGGATGAACGGGGTCGAGACGTTCTTCGAGTTCCGCCGCATCCGGCCGCGCGCCCAGGTCATGATGATGACCGGCTATAGCGTCGCGCAGCTCGTCGCGCAGGCGGTCGAGAACGGCGCCCTCGGCGTCCTCCACAAGCCCTTTGCGATCGACGATCTGCTGGCGACGCTGGAGCAGGTCAAGCCGCGCGGCATGGTGCTGGTGGCGGACGACGATCCCGATTTCGCGGCCAGCATCGTGCCGCTGCTTGCCGCCCGCGGCTATTCGGTCGAGGTCGCGCGGACGGGCGAGGAGGCGCTCCTCAAGGCCGCGGCGCCGGGGCTTGACTGCCTCATCCTCGATCTGCGCATGCCGACGCTCTCCGGCCTCGAGGTCTATCTCCGGATAAAGGAGGCGGGACGCCTCATTCCGACGATCTTCGTCACCGGCTTCAACGACGAGAGCGACGCCGAGCTGGTGCGGGTCAAGCAGCTCAGAGAAGGGTTCCTGACCAAGCCCTTCGACCCCGCCGTGCTGCTGCTCGCGGTCGAAGCCGCCGCCCGCCGCGGCGCCGAGCGCTAGATCGTGGCGGACGACGGTGTCATCCACGCGCGGCGGGTGCTGATCGTCGACGACGACCGCGACTATGCCGATTCCATTGCCGACATACTGGAGGCTTCAGGTTACGCGCCTGTCGTCGCGGACGACCCCGAGAGCGCGGTTGCCGTCCTGCAGCGCGATGCGATGCCGGTCGTCATGCTCGACATCCGGCTGGGGAGCGCCTCCGGCGTCGATTTCCTGGCTCGGCTGATGGCGATGCAGCCGAGCCTCATCTGCGTCATGATGACGGCGCATGTCGGGACCGATACGGCGATCGAGGCGCTGCGCAAGGGTGCCTACGATTACTTCGACAAATCATGCGAGCCGCGCGAGCTCCTGGCAGTGCTGACGCGTTGCTTCGAGAAGGTGCAGCTGCACGAGGAGAAGGCCGCCGCCAACAAGGCGCTGCGCATCGCCAAGGAGGAGGCGGAGGCGGCGAACCGGGCGAAGTCGGAGTTCCTGGCGACGATGAGCCACGAGCTGCGCACGCCGCTCAACGCGGTGATCGGCTTCTCGCAGCTGATGATGGGCGAGCAGGTCGGACCCGAGAAGTGCCGCGAGTACGCCGCCGACATCCACGACAGCGGCAGCCGGTTGCTCGACATCATCAACGATATCCTGGAGCTGTCGCGCGCCGAGGCGGGCAAGACCGAGCTCGTGGAGGAGCTGTGCGAGACCGCCGCGGTGATCGAGAGCGCCTGCCGGCTGATCCGGCCGCGCGCCGCGGCCGCCGGAATCGATCTCGCGACGCCGCTGCCGGCGGATCTGCCGCTGCTTTATGCCGACCAGCGAAAGCTCAGGCAGATCCTGGTCAATCTCCTGTCGAATGCCGTCAAGTTCACCAGGTCCGGCGGTATGGTCGAGGTCAGCGCCGCCGGTGCGGCGGACGGCGGCCTGCGCATCGCGATCCGCGACACCGGCATCGGAATCGCCGCACCGAACATCGCCCGCGCCTTCGAACCCTTTGCCCAGATCGACGGCTCGCTCAGCCGCCGCCACGAGGGCGCCGGCCTCGGCCTGCCCCTTGCCGCCGCGATGATCGCGCTGCACGGCGGCAGGCTGGAGCTGGAAAGCGAGCTCGGGCAGGGAACGACGGCGACGGTGATCCTGCCGGCGGGGCGCATCAGGTCGCCCGCCGAGGCGGCCTACGGCGGGCATCTCTAAGCCGGACCGTCCGCGAGGCTCAGACGAGGTACAACGCCGCCGCTGCCACTCCCGCCGCCGCAAGCACGAGCAACATCGCCGCCGGCCGCCGTGCCGCCGCGAGCCCGCCGAAGCCGATCGCGCAGGCGGCTTTCACGACATTGTTCGACGATGTCGCGATGAGGATCGCGGCGACGAGGACCGCGGTCGGCATGTCGACGCTGCCTTGCGCGATGTTGAGGACGAAGGGGTCGATGTCGGTCGCGCCGACGACGGCGGCGAGGACGAGGAGGCCGCTCTCGCCGAAGGCGCCGCGCATCCAGGAGGACGCGAGGGAGATGACGACGAACAGCGCCGCGAAGACCCCCGCGGTGGTGATCTGCAGCGGGTTGACGGCGGGGATGGCGAGCGACTCGTCGGTTGGCTGCTCGGCCGCACGGCGCCATTCGTAGGCCGCCATCGCCGCGCCGGTCGCAAAGAGCGCGACGAGCGCCGGCGCCAAGGCCAGTGCCAGGCGCTGGTTGAAGAGCGCGAGAACGATGCCGAGACGGACGTACATCATCGACGTCGCCGCGACGATGCCGGCCGAGATGTCGGCCCGCGCGCTGCCGGCCTCGCGCTGGCGCTTGGCGAGGACGATGGTCGTCGCGGTCGAGGAATAGGCGCCGCCGAGGATCGCCGGGAGCAGCGCGGCCTGGCGCGCCGGGACGTAGCGCTGCAGCAGATAGCTCGCGTAGGACAGGGTGCAGATCGCGACGACCGCAAGCCAGACGTGGTAGGGCGTCAGATGCGTCGCGCTGGCGACCGGCTGATCGGGCACGAGCGGCAGGATGATGCCGACGAGGATGAGGAATTTCCCGGCGGTCAGCAACTCGTCGCGCGGCACGCGGTAGATGAGGCCGTGCAGCCACTCGCGGGCGCCGAGCAGGAGCACCGCCGTCACAGTGAGCGCGACGGCGACCCACGGCGGCTGCGTCAGGGCGACCGGTCCGACGACATAGGCGAGCAGGTTGCAGGCCGGGATCATCATGCCCGGCGGTGCGCGGTCCGGCGCGGCCGGGCGCAAATAGGCGGTGAGCCAGACGGCCAAGGCCAGGATGCCGGCGACGAAGGCGAGGGCGTGCGCCGGCTCGATCAGGTACAGCATCGCGCCGGTGACGGCGAGCGTCGGAAAGGTGCGGATGCCGCCCGGGGCGGCGCGGTCCTCGCTCTTGTAGACTTCCTCGAAGGCCAGGCCGAGGAAGACGGCGAGGCCAATGACCATCGCGAGCCGGCCGGCGAGCTGCCACGGAGGCAGTGAAAACTCCATGATGCCGTCCCCGCGCCGGCCGAGCGGTGGCGCCCCTCCGTCGCACGCGACGCCGTTGGCGGTGCCGCGTGCGATTATAGGTTTTCGACGGCCTCTCGGCGCAAGGAGGTTCTCGCGCCGGCCTGATGTGTCGCTATCCGACCTTGGGCGTCTTCAGGTCGTTCTCGGCCGAATGCAGCGTGGTGGCCGCTGCCTTGAGCTGACCCTTGACGACCTCGGCATGCGCCTGATCGAGGGCAGCGATCGCCTGCGGCGCGGAATAGGTCTGCGCCTGCTCGGCGTTGAGCAGGGTCGTTTGCGCCCGCTCGATGGCGACGATCGCCGCATGCCGGTGGCCGGAAGACAGAGCGTCGTCGCCGCGCGCGATGTCGTCGATCGCGCGTTGCTCCTCGTGGTCGGAGGCCTGGACTGATGGCGCCGCGTGCGCCGTCAGGCTGAAGGCGGTGAATGCGATGCCGAGACCGACGGCGACTTGGAGATTACGCAGCTTCGTACTCATAATTCTCTCCTCTGAACGATGTCGGCGAAGGCCCGGTCGACGCAGCCAGGAGGAGTCGTTCAGTCGCGCCGGGCCGGAACCATCACCGTTCCGGGACCTGGGAGCGCGCCCTTACGGCAAGCTTTCCGGAAGATGAATTCTCGTCGTCGAGAGCATGCGCCCAGGTCCTGAGGACGGCCGCTTCATCGCTTGTTAACGGCGCGCTGTTACCTGTCGTGTGCGCGACGTCGCTCTGGGCTTCGTGGAAGCCAGGATCGACGCCCCGTGCGAGTGCTCCCGGTGGGGTCCCGCGTGACCGCTCGCCGAGATCGGCCGGCCTCTCTCAACCGTGGGATCGATCGATATGACCGTCCTCTCCGCCGGGAAACCAGCGTCCGCCTCGCTGCAGCGCCGCGCGATGGATCTCATGGAACTGGCGCGCGACCCCTCGGTCGCTGCCCGCAAGGAGCTGATCGCCGAGCTTTATCGCCTGTGCGGCGCGAGTGCCGAACTCACCGCCGACGAACGGGAACTTGCCGTCAGCCTCGTGCTCGAGATCATCAAGGGCGCCGAGCTCGAGGTCAGGCAGCGGCTCGCCGAGCAGCTGGCGATCGACCCGAAGGCGCCGCGCGCCCTCGTCCTCGCGCTCGCCTGGGACGAGATCGCCGTCGCCTTCTCGGTGCTGATAGAGAGCGAGGTGCTCACCGAAGCCGATCTCATCAAGATCATCCAGGAGCGCCCGCTCGAGCATAAGCTGGGTGCGGCCCAGCGGCGGGTCATCAGCGAGCCGGTCTCGACCGCCTTCGTGGATTCCGGCGATCCGCAGGTGATGCGCTGGCTGGTCGAGAATCCCGGCGCCAAGATCCCGCATGCGGCGATGGAAATCATCGTCAAGACCTCGTCTGGCGAGGCCGCGTTGCAGCGGCCGCTGGTCCGGCGTCACGATCTGCCGGCCGATTTGGCGGGGCGCATGCTCGCCTGGGTAACCGGCGATCTTCGCGAGCGGCTGATCCGTGCCGGCGATGTCGCGGAGATCGTTCCGGAGCCGGTGCCCGACGTAATCGCCGCCGCCGAGGCGCGCGCCTTGGCCGTGGCGCTGCGGCTGCGCAGCGCGGGCAAGCTCACGGTCGATCTTCTCGGCCGGACGTTGCGCGCCGGCAAGGCGCTGGAGTTCGACGCGTTGCTGGCGCGGTTCTGCCGCATTTCGCTGACCGCGGCCCGCGAGCTGCAAGCCTCGCCGACCGGCGAGATGCTGGCCGTCGCGCTCAAGGCGCAGGGCATCGACAAGGGCAGCTTCGCGACGCTGTTCATGCTGTGCCGCAAGGTGCGCGATCCCAAGCACATCTCGCCCTCCGTCCTGGCGCGTGCCGTCACCGTCTTCGACGCGCTGACTCCCGGCGATGCGGCGTCCCGTCTGGCGACGCTGCAGGCGATCTATCCGGAGACGCCGCCCCCCTGATTGCCCGGGCCGCCGACCGTCGGTGCCGGGCGTCCGCGTGGAATGGCCCGGTCCGTCGGCTGGGTGGGGCGAAGATTCTCGAACACCTTGATGGTCGTTCGCTGGCTTGGCTCTTCGGACGTGATCGGGAATTCGGCTACCTGCCTGAAGCGATCGGAATACACGAAGGCCTGCAAGCGCGCCATCGAGGGCTGGTCAGTCCAGAAATCAGGCTGCAGGACGACGGTCGATACGCCGTAGCGATCGATCATTGCCGCGATGTCGGTGTCCGATACATCGAGGTCCGTGATCCCCCATTCCCGCAGGATGTTGTACCTTACGAGCAACTTTTCGGCCCGAATTACGTAGACCTTCGGCATTTTGGCGTGGCTGCGGAGGGAGAAGACGAAGTTCTTCGATTCCTTACCTTGGAATAAAGCGACGCTGTCTTGCTTCGAGTGATCAAGGACGAATGCCGCAACCGCGTCGTACCCTGCAATCCGATGGACGTCGTGGGTAACGATCGAAGCCCCAAACAGCATGATGCCGCTGGCGAGCGCGGCAGCAGATTGCCATCGTGGTCCCGCCAGCCGCTTGACCAGCAGCACCGACAGGATGGCCGGAGGAACGGTCAGAGCGATGCCGTACCGCGCCTCGAAATGTCCGGTGACGGACAGGAACAGGTAATCGGCGGAGAACCAAGCGAGCATCAGGACGACGAGTTGCCGTTCGGTGTCGCGTGGCCACCCGCGGATGGCCAGAAGCGCAAAATAGCCGAGCGCGCCAGTTAGAAGCGGCAGTCCGACGATCTCGGGCAAGGCACGAGCATATACGATGAAAGCGATAACCGAAATGTGGGACGCGGTGGCGTCACCCCGGACCGATGCCGTGCCTGCGCCGACCGCAGCATCGATGAGCCACGGCGCGTACAGCACCGTGAAGGCCGCAAGAGGAAGAAGGCCGACGACAACGGCGGCAACCGCCAGCCAAACCGATCGCCGCCGCAATAGCGATGGTCCCGGCTGAAGCAGAAGCGCCGCCGCGAATGCCGGTGCCGCAAAGACGGTCGGCTGCTTGGTGTAGACCGCGGCAACGAAGAGCGCTGCGGTCAGAAAAAGCAGCGGTGTCGCGCCGCTAGCTTGATAGCGCAGCAGGGCGGCTGACGCGACGAGAAGGAATGCAAGCGCCGGGAGCTCCATCATGACTTGCCGCGACCAGAGCAGCACGTCCGGCGTCGCAAAGAACAGCAGCGCGGCTGCCGCCGCGACCAGTGGCGGCGCTGCCGTTCGAACGGTGAGATAGACGCCACAGGCAGCGAGCGCTGTAAACGCCGCCACGGTCGCCTGCGCGGCTGGGTGCGAGAAGCCGAAGACAGCGAAGACCAGGGCCTCGGCCATCGGAAAAATGGGCGGGTAGAAACTGATGGTCAGCGCTGGATAGCGCACAAACCACTCGTTCGCGAAGGCGATCGGCGAATGCGGAAAGCCCGACGCCAGGTAGTCTCGGACCAGCTCGCCGTTCAGCGCGAATGTTGCCGCGTCGGTCCACCAAAAATCCTCATGCTTGGGAGAGGTAGCGAACAGCACGAGGACGGCCGCCGATAAGACGCCCGCGGCGAGCAAGGGTACCCAGCGCGCGGGAGCTTCACGCGTCATGGGTCGAGCCGCGGGCGGGACGGAATCGATGGTTCGGGAGCGCCACGTCCGACGAGATGACAGTTTGATCGCCAGTGCCGACGCACCAATTCAGTGGACACGGATCGTTCGACGCGCATTTAGTCTCCACCAGCCGCATCGCGGCCAGCTTATGAGGCTGGTTTCTTTCCGCGAAATCGCCACAACTTAACAGCTAAATGTGCGTCAATCGCAGAATTTGAAGCAGCAATCGACGCTATCGAGCCGGGAGCGCGAGCTTGATGTCCGACCAATACCTGCGCAGCGGCGTCTTCATGGCGCCGTTCCACGCGACCGACGACGATCCGACGCTGGCGCTGCGGCGCGACCTCGAGCTGGTCGAGTGGCTCGACGGGCTCGGTTTCGAGGAGGCGTGGATCGGCGAGCACCATTCGGCAGGGTTCGAGATCATCGACTCGCCGGAGGTCTTCATCGCCGCCGCGGCCGAGCGCACAAAGCGCATCCGTCTCGGCACCGGCGTCATCTCGCTGCCCTATCACAACCCGCTCAACGTCGCGAATCGCATCATCCAGCTCGACCACATGACGATGGGCCGCGTCATGCTGGGCGTCGGGCCGGGGGCGCTGGTCGGCGACGCGGCGATGTACGGCATCGCGACGACGGCGCAGCGCGACCGCATGGCGCAGTCGCTCGACGTGATCATGCGGCTCTTCCGTGGCGAGACGGTGACCGAGAAGACCGATTGGTACGAGCTCAACGAGGCGCGGCTGCACCTGCTGCCCTATTCGCGGCCGCATCCCGAGGTCGCGGTGACCAGCGTCGTCTCGCCCTCGGGGGCCCGGGCGGCGGGCCGTTACGGACTCGGAATGATCTGCGTCTCCGCGACGCAGAAGGACGCCTTCGAGGCGCTGTCGCCGAACTGGGCGATGGCGCAGGAGATCGCCGGCGAGCACGGCAATGTCATGGACCGCTCGAAGCTCCGGCTGCTCGGCACGCTGCATCTTGCCGAGACGCGCGAGCAGGCACGCGAGAACGTCCGCTATGGCCTCGAGAAGCAGGTCCGCTATATCCACACGATCAACCCCGGCCGCTACGGCAGCATCGCCGGCCGCGACCTCTTCGACGTCGTGACCGAGAGCGGCGCCGTCATCGGCACGCCCGACGATGCGATCGCCAAGATCGAGGGGCTATGGGAGAAGCAGGGCGGCTTCGGCGTTTTCCTACAATCCTCGAACAACTGGGCGAATTGGGAGGCGACGAAGAAATCCTACGAGCTTTATGCCCGCTACGTCGTGCCGCATTTCCGTGGGGCCAATCGCCACCGCATCGAATCGCTGCGCTGGAACGAGGAGAATACCGATGCGCTTTACGGCGAGCTCGTTGCCGGCACCAAGGCAATGATCGTCAAGCACCAGGCGGAGCGAGAGACGAAGGGAAAGGCGGCGGCCGATTGAAGCGGTCGGGGCGCCGGCAACCTCCGTTGCGTCGCGACGTCGGCGGACGAGGCGAATAAGAATTAAGACGGATTAGAACTTGTGACGGTTACTCGGCGGCGCCGTGCAACAAGGCATTACCGTCCGACGGGACATTGGACGACAGGGTGGCGCGGCCTTGCGCCCGGATTGCCAAGCCGACCCAGGCTGCCGCTGCGACACAATGAACGACAACGACGACACTCAATATCCACAACATGCTTATCCCCACAAAAATGCTTATCTTCGCAAAATGCATAACCCTTAATAACTAGGTCACCCTCCCCGCCAGCGATTTCATTGTGCAATGCAAACTAACGCAGAAATTCATGACGGTAAAGGTGTCGTTTGATCAAAAACCGGCAAAATTCCGATTAATGCGGCGGTGCACCCGACCGTCGAGACTCGCCTGAGACGTTACGCAGCTCGGCGACGAAGCGGCGCGCCAGGGGCGTCAGCTCGGCCTCGCGCCGGTGCCGGATGCCGATCGAGCGGCCGAGGCAGGTCGATGAGCCGGCGGGGATCGATCTCCATAATCAAACCTGATCGTGATGCAATAATCCCTTATTTGACGTGATGGCTCATTCCGCCGTCAACTTGGATCGAAACCAGCGTCGTGGGCGCTGCCGGAAAATCGGGAGGAATCCTATGGGCCAGCGTCGCGTTCATCTCGTCGGCAGCGTGCCGCTGGCCGATCCCGCCAGCGTCTTCGAGACCGTCGGCGCGGCGCTGGGCGACCGCCTGGCTCGCATCCCCGACGGCGAGACCGGCGCGCGGCTCGACTGGATCACTTGGCTGGAGCCGGTCTTCGCGGAGAACCCCGGGCTGGAGAAATCGCCCGAGCTCTTCCGCGTTCACCCGGCGGCGAATCCGACCGTGCGCTATCGGCTGAAGCCAGGCGTCGCCGCGGCGGACATCGTCTTCGGCGAGCTCGGCTATGGAGAGAATGCCATTCGCTCCTACGCTGATTTCGCGCGGTTGAAGCGCGCCGGGAAGATTCCCGCCTCGTGCCGGTTCCAGGTCGATCTCGTGCCGGCGCATTCCGTGATCTGGCTGTTCCTGCAGGACGATCTGCATCAGCCGCTCGACCCCGTCTTCAACGACGCGGTGCTGCGCGAGGTCGACAAGATCGCGGCGGTGCTCCCGCACGACCAGCTGGCGATCCAGTTCGACGTCGCCTCGGCGGTCTTCGCGCGGCTGGCGCGCGGCGTCGCCAATGCCTATGGCGCGACGCGGGAGGCGATGATCGAGCGTTTCGCGGCGATCCTGCAGCGCCTAGCGAACCACGTGCCAGACGACATCGAGGTGCTGTTCCATCTCTGCTACGGCGATGCCAACCACAAGCACGTGGTCGAGCCGGCGGACATGGGCGACATGGTCGATTTCGTCACGGTCCTGCAACAGGGAATGCAGCGGAAGGTCCAGCTCATCCACTTCCCGGTGCCGCGCGACCGCTCGGATGACGCGTATTTCGCGCCGCTACGCTGCCTGCGCCTGCCGCCTGAGACCGAGATCTGTCTCGGCCTCGTGCATTACACCGACGGGCTCGAAGGCGCGCGGCGACGAATGGCGGCGGCGCAGCGCTACGTCGCGGATTTCTCGATCGCGACCGAATGCGGCTTCGGGCGCCGCCAACCCGAGACTCTGCCGGAGCTGCTGAGAATTCACGCAGCGGCGGCAGACGAGCGCTAAGCCTGGCCGAAGACGCGGCGGAAGATCGTGTCGACGTGCTTGATGTGGTAGCCCTCGTGGAAGAGCTGCTCCAGCGCCTCCGGCGAGAGATGGGCGGCGACCTCGCGGTCGGCCTTGAGCAAGGCGAGGAAATTACCCTCGCCGCGCCAGGCCGGCATCGCATTGCGCTGCACCGCCTGATACGACGCCTCGCGGCTCATCCCGGCCTGGGTCAGGGCGAGCAGGACGCGCTGCGAATCGACGAGGCCGCCGAGCGCATCGAGATTGCGACGCATCTGCTCGGGATAGACCACGAGCTTGTCCATCATGCCGGTGAGCCGCGCCAGGGCGAAGTCGAGGGCGATCGTCGTGTCCGGCGCGAGGACGCGCTCGACCGAGGAATGCGAGATGTCGCGTTCGTGCCACAGCGCGATGTTCTCGAGCGCCGGCACGACCGCGCCGCGTACGAGCCGGGCGAGGCCGGTGAGGTTCTCCGAAAGGACCGGATTGCGCTTGTGCGGCATCGCCGACGAGCCCTTCTGGCCGGGCGAGAAATATTCCTCGGCCTCGCGGACCTCGGTACGCTGCAGGTGGCGGACCTCGGTCGCCAGCCGCTCGATGCCGCCGGCGATGACGCCGAGCGTCGCGAAAAACATCGCATGGCGGTCGCGCGGGATGACCTGGGTCGAGACCGGCTCGACAGTCAGGCCGAGCTTTGCCGCGACATGCGCCTCGACGGCCGGATCGATGTTGGCGAAGGTGCCGATCGCGCCCGAGATGGCGCAGGTCGCGACATCGTCGCGCGCCGCGACGAGCCGCTCGCGGTCGCGCTGGAACTCGGCGTAGAAGCCGGCGAGCTTCAGCCCGAAGGTCGTCGGCTCGGCATGGATGCCGTGGCTGCGGCCGACGCACATCGTCGTCTTGTGCTCGAAGGCGCGGCGCTTCAGCACGGCAAGCAGC
>JAQGID010000340.1 GCA_028291405.1 Rhodospirillales bacterium
AGCGTGCCGGATTGGTACGAGGCGCTCGACCGGCTGGTGTCGTTCGGCCAGCTCGCGATGTCGGCGATGGCCGATGCGCAGTACCGTGCCGGCCAGGCCGCGATCCTCGACCAGGAGCTCGCCGGAATCGACGTCGTGACCGGCGGCGAGATGCATCGGCGAACGCACAACCGGCACTCGCCGCCGAACGCCATGCTGAATTATTTCTGGCAGCGTATCCCGGCCTTTCAGGGCAGCACCCGTCCCAAGCTGATCACGCCGCAGGATCCCAACGTCTTTCATCCGGCGGCAACCTGTCGGGCGGCGATCCAGGAGAAGACCGATCTCGGACTGGTGGACGAGTTCAAGATGGTGTCGGCGCTGACGCGGCGCCCGGTCAAGATCACGATGACCGGGCCGCACATGCTCGCCAACGTCGCCTACGACGAACACTACAACGACAGTGCCCGGATGATGGCCGACCTCGGCAAGCTGCTGCGCTACAATTTCCAGCTGCTCGCCGAGGCTGGGTGCAAGAATATCCAGATCGACGAGCCGCTGTTCACGATGGCCGACGAGGCCGAGGTCGCGGCGGCCGTCGATACGATCAACATGGCGATTGCGGATCTGCCCGGCGACATCCACGTCTCGACGCACATCTGCCAGGGGAACTACGCGGTCGGCAAGGAATACGATGCGCAGATCGGGCATCGTTATTTCGACACCGGCCGTTACAAGGCCGATCTCGTCTGCAAGATCGAATGCTCGTCCTTTCTCATCGAGCACGACATGACGCCGCATTACGAAGGGCTGCTGGGCAACCGCCAGCTCGGCGTCGGCGCGGTCGACGTGCAAGACCCCAAGGTCGAGACCGGCGAGACGGTCGCTTCACGTATCAGCAAATACGGCTGGCTGGCGCCGGAGCAGACCATCGTAACCAGCTCCTGCGGCTTCAATCACCTGCCGCGGCAGGCCGCGGCCGCGAAGCTGCGGGCGATGTCCGACGCCAAGCGCCTTCTCGGCGGCTAGACGATGAGTGGCGCCATCGGTCCAAGCGAGAGCGCGGAGCTGCTGGCGCTGGCGCAGGAGGCGGGACGCGTCGGCATCTTCGAGTGGCAGGTCCAGGCGGGCATACTGCAGCCGTCGGCGCGATTCCTCGCGCTATACGGGCTGGCGGAGTTCGACGGCCGCTACGACAGTTGGGTCAAGTCGATCCATCGCGAGGACCAGCTCCGCGTCGCCGATCTGATCGAGACCGCCTTCGCCGCGCAATCGCGCGAAATGCATGTCGAGTTCCGCATCGGCGGCCTGCCGGCCGGCCCGCCGCAGTGGATGGAGATCCGCGCCGTCGTCTTCTACGGCGACGACGGGCAGCCGGTTCGCGTCGTCGGCGTCAGCGTCGACGTGACCGAGCGCAAGCGCGCCATGGCTGAGCTGCGCGCCTTCACCGAGGCGCTGGAAGAGGCGGTCAAGGACCGGACGCGCGCGCTCGAGGCGGAGAACGAGGCCCGCCGCAAGGCCGAGGAATCGCTTCGTCAGGCCCAGAAAATGGAAGCGGTCGGGCAGCTCACCGGCGGCATCGCGCATGATTTCAACAATCTCCTCACCATCGTCGTCGGCGGGCTCGACCTGATCGGCCGGCAGATTCCGGAATTGCCGCAATCGCCCGCCGCGGCACGGGTCGCGCGCGCCCGGGACATGGCGCTGCACGGGGCGCAGCGCGCCTCGACCCTGACGAGCCGGCTGCTCGCCTTCTCGCGGCAGCAGGCGTTGGTGCCGCAGGCGCTCGATGCCAACAAGCTGGTCGCCGGCACCTGCGATTTCCTGCGCCGCACGCTGGGCGAGCCTGTCTCGCTGGAGACCGTGCTGGCGGCCGGTCTCTGGCGAACCTTTGCCGATCCCAACCAGCTCGAGAATGCCCTTCTCAATCTCGCGCTCAACGCCCGCGACGCCATGCCGAACGGCGGCAAGGTCACGATCGAGACGGCGAACTCCTATCTCGACCATGCCTATGTCGACCCACTCATGGAGCCCGTCGAGGCGGGACAGTACGTGATGATCGCGGTGGCCGACACCGGCGGCGGCATGGACCGGGCGACGCGTGAGCGGGCCTTCGATCCGTTCTTCACCACCAAGGGAATCGGCAAGGGCACCGGCCTCGGCCTCAGCCAGGTCTATGGCTTCGTCCGCCAGAGCGGCGGCCACGTCAGGATCTACAGCGAGATCGGCGAGGGCACGACGGTCAAGATCTACCTGCGCCGCCACGTCGGCGAGGCGGAGGCCGCGGAGGACAAGGGACGGCAGCGCGAGGCGCCGCGCGCGATTGGCGCCGAGACGATCCTGGTCGTCGAGGACGACGATGCGGTCCGCGCCTATACGACCGAGGTCCTCGCCGAGCTCGGCTACGCCGTGCTCGAGGCGCGCGACGGCGCGAGCGCGCTGCAGGTCCTCGAGAGCCACCGGATCGATCTGCTGTTCACCGATGTCGTCATGCCGGGCGGCATGAACGGCCGGCAGCTCGCCGACGAGGCGATGCTGCGGCGGCCGGGACTGAAGGTACTCTTCACGACCGGCTATACCCGCAACGCCATCGTCCACCACGGTCGACTCGACGCCGGCGTCGAGATGATCGGCAAGCCCTTCACCTTCGGGGAGCTGAGCGCGCGGGTCCGCGCCCTCCTGGACGGCTGATCCGCACGCGCGCTTAATGGATCGCCCGCCGACTTCCCTCGCGCCGCCGCGCAACTCGCTCCGCGGCGTGCTCTTCACCGTCTCGCTCAGCCTGATGATGGCCGCCGGGGCGCTGTCGGTCGACATGTACACGCCGGCGTTGCCGGCGGTCGGGCGCAGCCTCGGCGCCGGCGAGGCGCGCGTCCTGCTGACGCTGTCGAGCTTCCTGCTCGGCTTCGGCATCGGCCATCTCTTCTGGGGGCCGCTCGGCGACCGCTGGGGACGACGCAAGCCGATCGCCGTCGGCATGGTGCTCTACATCGCCGGCTCGGTCGGCTGTGCCCTATCGGGGACGATCGAGCAGATGATCCTGTGGCGCCTCGTCCAGGCCTTCGGCGGCGCCGCCGCCAGTGCCCTGTCGCGCGCCATCGTGCGCGACGCCTATGCGCGCGACGAGGCGGCGCGGGCGATGTCGCTGATCCTGCTGGTGATGTACGTGGCGCCCATGCTGGCGCCGCTGCTCGGCGGCCAGATCCTGGTGTGGCTCGACTGGCCGGCGATCTTCTGGGTATTGGCCGGCTTCGGAGTGCTTTGCCTCGCCGGTCTCGCCATCGTCCCCGAGACGCTGCCGCGCGAGCGTCGCGTCAGGCTGCGCTGGTACGGCATGGTCATGAGCTACGGCCAGCTGCTCGCCGACAAGCGCTTCGTCGGATATGCCCTGAACAACGGGCTGCGCGGCGCCGGGCTGCTCGCCTACGTCGCCGGAGCGCCCTTCGTTTATATCGGCTATTTCGGCGTGGCGCCGCAGTACTACGGGTTTCTCACCGCCGGCAACATCGTCGGCATGATGCTCGGCAACCTCGTCAACAGCCGGCTGGTGGTGCGGGTCGGCTCCGACCGCATGCTGGCGATCGGCACCTGGATCGGCGCCGTCGCCGGGCTGATGCTGCTGGTCGCCGGCGCGACCGGCATCGGCGGCATCGTCGGGATCGCGGTGCCGCTGTTCCTCTTCCTGTCGCTGATGGGGCTGATCAACGCCAACTCGACGATGGGCGCCCTGTCGCTCTTTCCCGAGCGGGCCGGGGCGGCATCGGCGCTGATGGGGACGCTGCCCTATGCGCTGGGAGCGGTCGCCGGCGCCGCCGTCGGCTGGCTCGCCGACGGCACGCCCTGGCCGATGTCGCTGGTTATCAGCGTCACCGCGATCGGCGCGCTGGCGGCGAACCTCATCCTGGTGCGGCCGATCGTGGCCGCCCGCGATTGAGCCCGCCTACTCGGCGGCGAGCGTCGCCGCTCCGGGATTGCGCATCCGCTCGATGACGCGGCGCATGTGGACGCGCGCGGCGTCGCTCTGGACGTCGACCAGCCAATCCTCGCCGAACTCGTCGAGTCGCGCCTGCTGCTGCTCGACGAAGACCTTGTCCTCGAGGAAGGTGGCGCCGCTTTCGATAAAGAAGCGCTCGCCGACCTCGGGCTCGTTCTGGCGGAAGCCGGTCGCAGTCGACCAGAAATAGTGGCAGCTCTTCTCGGTCTCGGGCGAGAGCCCGTGGAATACGTGGAACTGGAAGCCGCCGTCGCGCTTGCCCTCGTAGGCGCCGGTGCCGGCGTCGAGCGCGCCGGTCCATTGCTTGACGCTGCCCGGCGCGATGAACTCGAACTCCTGCCAGCGGTCGACCCGGCCGGTGAAGCCATAGACGTTGACATAGGTCGGCGGCGGCACCGAATCGAGCATCCAGCGGGTGAACTTGAGCCCCCGGTCGGTGCGCACGGTCTCCATCTTGGCGCCGACATGGGCGCTGGGATTGCCGCCGATCGTCTTGCGGTGGATGTAGCCGAGATGCGTCAGATCCATCAGATTGTCGATCATCAGCAGATAGCTGCCGCCGATGTGATAGACGTTGTGACGGTGCGGCCAGCGCTGTGGATCGTTGTGCTGCGGCAGGTCGATGATCAGCGACGGGTCGGCCTTCTCGGCCTCGCCGACCCAGATCCACAGCAGCGCGTCCTTCTCGACGATCGGATAGGAGGGGACGCGCGCCTTTTCGGGAATCCGCTCCTGGCCGGGGATGTGAACGCAGCGTCCGGCGGCGTCGAAGACCTGGCCGTGGTAGCCGCATTGAATGCCGGCGGCAACGACCTCGCCGAGCGACAGCGGCGTGCCGCGGTGGCAGCAGCGGTCGGAGAGCGCCGCCGCCTTGCCGGCGGTATCGCGGAAGACGACGACCGGCTCGTTGCAGATGCGGCGCGCCAGCGGCGCGCTCGTCACCTCGTCGGCCCAGGCGACGATGTACCAAGCGTTGCGGATGAAGCTCGACATCGCTGTTCTCCCTTTCTCAGCCCGGCTTGCCGCCGGATCAGGTTTCGGCGCGACGGCCGCGCGCCTGTAAGACGTCGCCGGCCAGACCTCGCCGGCTAGACCTCGCCGACTAGACCTCGATAGCGTAGTTCTCGATCACCGTGTTGGCCAGCAGCTGCTTGCACATCTTGTCGAGCGCGTCGCGGGCACGCTCGCGGTCGGTCTCGGCGAGCTCGATCTCGATGAACTTCCCTTGGCGCACCTCGCCGATGCCAGTGAAGCCGAGATTGCCGAGGGCGTGGCCGATCGCCTTGCCCTGGGGGTCGAGGACGCCGTCCTTCAGCGTGACTTGTATGCGCGCCTTCACGCCGGTTCCTCCCTATTGCACCGTCTTCGGCGGCTTGACGTCGCCCGGGCCGCCTTCGGTCAGGATGCCGAGGCGGCGGGCGACCTCCTGATAGGCCTCCTCGACCTGGCCGAGGTCCTGGCGGAAGCGGTCCTTGTCCATCTTTTCGTTGGTCTTGAGATCCCACAGCCGGCAATTGTCCGGGCTGATCTCGTCGGCGAGCACGATCTTCATCTCGTCGTTGCTGTAGAGCCGCCCGAACTCGAGCTTGAAATCGACCAGGCGGATCTGAGCGCCGAGGAAAAGACCGGTCAGGAAGTCATTGATCCGCAGGGACATCTGCATGATGTCGTCGAGGTCTTGCGCGGAGGCCCAGCCGAAGGCGGTGATGTGCTCCTCGGAGACCATCGGATCGCCGAGTTCGTCCTTCTTGTAATAATACTCGACGATCGAGCGCGGCAGCACGGTGCCCTCGGCGATGGCGAGGCGCTTCGACAGCGAGCCGGCCGCGATGTTGCGGATGACGACCTCGATCGGGATGATCTCGA
>JAQGID010000369.1 GCA_028291405.1 Rhodospirillales bacterium
GAGACCTGCCATCAGCCGTGGTCACGTGCGAACACATTGGGCGGGGTGCACCGATGGGGATCAGGAACCGGCTCTGAGGCGGAGCGGCGTCTGAACTTTGGTTCGCGGTGACGTGTCACGTTGCCGCGAGGCCAGGTCATGTGTCGCAGAGTCCGATGCCCGGCGAGCCGAACGCTCGCCCTGCTTGCCGTCGTTCTTCCTTCCTCGCTCAGCCCTTCGACAGTCCGCGCCGATGATTTGTCGGCGCAACCAGTTTCCCTGCCGCCGGTGGTGGTCAGCGCGACGCGCCTGCCGACCCCGGAGGACCAACTCGGAAGCAGCGTCACCGTCATCACAGCAGACGACATCGAGCGCAAGCAGGAGCGTACCTTGCCCGACGTTCTGCAGGACGTCCCGGGGCTCAATCTCGTCCAAACCGGGGGCCCGGGCGGCACGGCCTCGGTGTTCATGCGCGGTACCAACGCCAATCACACCAAGGTACTGGTCGACGGTGTCGACGTCGGCGATCCAAGCTCGGTCGACGGGTCGTTCGATTTCTCGCAGATCCTCGCCGCCGATATCTCGCGCGTCGAGGTGCTGCGCGGTCCGCAGAGCGGCCTCTACGGCTCAGATGCGATCGGCGGCGTCATCAATATCATCACCAAGACGGGCTCAGGCCCGCCGAAGCTGCGCGCCAGCATCGAGGGCGGCTTGTTCGGCACATTCAACCAGACCGCCGGCGTCAGCGGCTCGATGTCGCGCTTCAACTATGCCTTCGATGTCGCGCATTTTCATTCCGACGACACGCCGGTGACGCCCCCTAATCTGGTGTCGCCCGGACGGCCGGTGAACGGCGATTCCTATGACAATACGAGCTACGCAACCAAGCTCGGCGCCGTTCTCACGGATAACCTCGACGTCGGCGTGACGACACGTTACGTCGAAACTGGGCTGCGTTCGACGAGCGACGATTTCCTCGGACCCGAGGCGACGCCGAGCGACAGCGACAACCGCGAACTCTTCACCCGCGGCACGGCGCATCTCGTGCTGTTCGACGGCATCCTCGATCAGACGGTGGGTATCGGCTACACGAACTATCGCCGCCGCTCCTTCGATCCGAACTCGAGCCCGGCGGATCCGAGCTATTTCCGCGGCGACCGCGTCAAGCTCGACTGGCAAGGAAATATCAAGGTGACGCCGGATCACGTGCTGACCCTCGGCGCCGAGCATCAGAAAGATGCCATCAACGACAGCTCGCCGGTACAGGCGCAGATGACCAACAACGCCGGCTTCGCCCAGCTGCAATCGAGTTTCGGCAAGCGGTTCTTCGACGCGATCTCGCTGCGCTTCGACGACAACGACCGCTTCGGCAGCAAGGTGACTTGGCGCGTCGCTCCCGCCTTCCTCATTCCGGAGACCGACACGAAGCTGAAGGGCAGCGCCGGGACGGGGTTCAAGGCGCCGACGCTCGATGAGCTCTTCGACAGCTTTCCGCAATTCAACTTTTTCGCCAATCCCAACCTGAGGCCGGAGACCAGCATCGGCTACGACTTCGGATTCGAGCAGGGATTGTTCGACAAGCGCGTCGCGCTCGGCGCTACCTACTTCCACAATGACATCAAGAACCTGATCAATGTCAACAATACCGGAACCACCTACGTCAACATCGGGCAGGCAACAACGTGGGGCGCCGAGACCTTCGTCTCCTACAATCCGTGGGAAGCGTTCAAGCTGCGCGCCGACTATACCTATACGATCGCCGAGGATGACATTCTGCATCAGGCCCTCATCCGGCGTCCGAAGCACAAGGCCAGCCTCAATGCGGACTGGCAGGTCACCGAATCCGCGACGCTGACGGCGACGGTCCTCTATGTCGGGTCTTGGATCGACATCAGCCGGTCGGGGGCGGCGAGCGGCTTGACCGCCGACGGCTACATGCTGGTGAACATCGCCGGCTCCTACGACATCGGCCATGGCGTCACCGCCTTCGCGCGGGTCAACAACCTGCTCGACCATCGATATCAGGATCCGATAGGCTTCCAGCATCAGGGGCTCGGCGTCTTCGCCGGCGTGCGGCTCGCCTTCGACACGGCAAAACAGGGAGGGTGAGCATGGAAGCATTGAACGTCGAATCTTTGCCGCAGCGGGTCGTCGACGAGGATGGCGCCGTCCACGAAATCTTCGCCCTGCCGACCGACGCGGCCAGCCTCGAGGCGCTGCTGCGCGAGCTGTTCGCCGAGCATTGGCACGAGATCACCTTCGGCCCGATCATCCAGGGCGCGGCCTGGGAGATGCGCGCGGCGGCGCCGCCCGAGAAGATCAAGATGTTCGACGGCTACCTGACGGTGACCTTCGGCGTGCCGCATTTCCACATCTGCATCGGCGAGCACAAGGGACCGCACAACAACCGCGTCTCGCCCGAGCTGGCGCACCACCGCCGCACCGGCCGCGCCGAGCTCTATCGCCGGCTCAGCCGCGCCGGGACGCCGGTCTCCTGGGGACTGCGCCTCTTCAACGGCAAGGGCGAGCAGCAGATCACGATCCTGCTGCCCAATCCCTTCCTGCATCCCGAGACCGACAAGATCCTCAAGGTCCCCGACTGGTCGCGTCTCGCCCTGTGGGACCATCTGCGATCGCGCTGGCTCGGCCTCGCCGCGCCCGACCCCTTCGACCGTTCCGGGACTGGCTTCCGCCACGACTAGTTGATTCATCATGCCCGCCGAGCCCAGCATCTCCTTCGAAATTTCTCACGACGACGGCGCCACGACGGTTGTTCGCCGCCACGGCAATCCGCGCGGCATCCGCTTCGTGCTCAGCCACGGCAACGGCTTCGCGATCGACGGCTACCGTGCCTTCTGGGAGCTGTTGCTGCCCGATTTCGAGATCGTCGTCTTCGATCAGCGCAATCACGGACGCAACGCATCCTCGTCGCCCGAGCGCCATACCTACGAGCAGATGGCGGGCGATCTCGCGCGCCTCCGCGACGGCATTACGGCGAAGCTCGGCGCCAGGACGACCGTCGGGCTCTTCCATTCGATTTCGGCGCGGATCGCGATCATGCACGCGATCGAGACCGCCAGGCCGTGGGACGCGATGGTGCTGTTCGACCCGCCGAACATCCCGCCGCCGGGCCATCCCCTGCACGAGGCGATGCAGGGGTTCGAAATCAAGATCGCCGCCTGGGCCGAGAAGCGCCAGGCGCATTTCGCCGACCCGGGCGAGCTCGCTGCGCAATTCGCCCGCGCCAAGGCCTCGGCGTCGTGGACGCCGGCGGCGCATCGCGACATGGCACGCGCCGTGCTGCGGCCGGAGGCGGACGGAAAGGGGTGGCGCCTGACCTGCCCGCCGGCGCTCGAGGCCAAGCTCTATACCGGCGCGCTCGCCCATGATCTCTGGGTCGCACCTGCCGTCTTCGGCAGTCCGGTGACGCTGATCGCCGCCGATCCGACGCTGCCGAACGCGCTGCCCAGCGCGCTCGCCAACCAGGCCTGGGCGGCGGAACAACGCTACCACTACGCCGCGATTCCGGGGACGAGCCATATGCTCCAAATCGAGAAGCCGGCCGAGACCGTCGCGGCGGTTAAGGACTTTCTGGCGCGGGCGGGGCTGCCGATGTCGCCACTTTAAGCGACGACTCCGCTGGGGGCCGAACGACCAAGCTAGGCCGCCTCGTATTCGACGACTTTTATCCCGTCTTCCCCGCGTGCGCGAGGAAGACGAAGGAGGAGCCCGGGCACACACGCAAACACCCGATTCCATCATCGCGAGAGCGAAGCGACGAAGCGATCCAGAGCGGTGGGCACGAGGTCGGATGGTCTCGGTGCGCTCGCAACGAGGACGAGAAAGAGTGCATTAATTTGCGCTTGCCATGATGTCCGACGTCCGCTAATTTCGTTCTTATTTTGTTCCTTTGGTATTGGCGTGGATCACATGCGAGCCTCGATGACCACACCCGTCCTGCATGTCGTCTTCAATCTTTCTGCCGCGATGTCCTTGCGCCAAGCGGTGCGCCAAGCCGGGCGCGACGATCGGGTCGTCGCACTTGCCGACGATTTGAGCTTCGGCCCCATCGACCCCTGCGACGGCGATGCGCGCGCGCAGTGGGTGGAAGCCGCGCTTGGATACTGCGGCTGGGACGAGGTGGGTCGCGAGGCCGCAGGATTCTGGACCGCCGCCCTCTCGGGCGACAACCGCCGCATCGCGTGGATGTCGCGCCGCTCGGCGCAGGAATATGCCGGTTTCCTCGAGTTCGTCTGGCGACTGGGCGACACGCCTTGCCAGGTCATCGATCTTACCGAGTTCGCGCTCGCCGCCGACCAGACCGGCGCGCCGATTTCGCCGCGACCGGTCGGCAGCTTGGGGATGATGCCGACACGTCGGATCCTCGAGAATCAATTGCTGGATCGAGTACGGGACATCGCGGCGAAGGATCGCGGCGCAGGACGCGCGCGAGGTCTTGGCGGTCTTCTCGGATGATACGCGGTTCCCGGTCAGCGATCTCGTCCTCGCATCCCGCATCCGTGCGCTTGTCGATGCAGGGTTGCTGCAGGGGAAAGGCGATCTTTCGCAACCGACGGTCAGCGAGGTCCGATGGCCGACGCCGGCTTAACGTCGTTCCGCTTCTTGCTCTTTGACATCGTGGATGAATCACGCGGCGCACCGGCACTCGTTGGTGCGCAGGCGCTCTGGAACCTGCCTTGTCCGGAGTTGAGCCGACGGGCAGAGCTACCGCCCATAGTGCGGCTTCCTGTAATTCACCGGTATTATGTAGCAGTCACACCCGTTGCTTTGTTCCTTTCTTGTTCTATATTGAGCCGCGTGGCGCAAAGTGCGGCCCAATGAACGAGCGAGGAGCCCTGTTGATTCCCGGTTTTGCATCTGTGATGGTAATTCCATCAGAAGGCGCACAGGGGGGAACGGGCAGTGGAAATCCGCGTACCGCATCGCATTCTTTACGAGATCTCGGATGCGGCGCCAGTGGCGGATGTCATCGAATCGCTGCTCGGCGCGGAGGCCCTACTTCAAGAGATCGGCCCTTTGCTAG
>JAQGID010000405.1 GCA_028291405.1 Rhodospirillales bacterium
CCACGCGTCGGGGACGACGACGTCGCCGATCGTCAGCTTCGGATCGACGCCGCCGGCGATCCCGGAGAAGACGATCTTGTCGATGGTGAACCGATCGAGCGCGAGCTGCGTCGTCATCGCCGCGTTGCGCCGTGCTACGGACCAATTGCAGGGCCACGGAAGGTTGTTACGACGGTAATCCGAGCTTGGGGTGGTTCGAGCTTGGGGCCAGTCAGATGCTGCCCAGGCCGCTCGCGAAATAGATCATCGGGACGAGCTCCCCCGCCGCCGCCGTGGCGAGGCAATCATAGGATGGCGATGCCACCGGAACGACGGCGTGATCGACTGCCCGTAAGATTCCATTACCGCTCTCAACGACGCGACTGCCTTGCCTGCGAGTTCGGCGCCGAATCACGGCCGGGCCGCGGTTGCCTCGGCTGCTTGGCCGAATTTCTTTCGCGGCGCTCGATGCTCAAATTCTTAGTCATGATCCCGGCCAGACGAAAAAACTCGTCGATCTCCGCCTGACTCAGTCCCTGCGCAGCAATCTTTTCCACGTCGTAAGCCGCCGCTCTGATGACCTTGCTGAGCATTTTGCCGCGGGGCGTCAGCTTGACTCGGCTGCGTCGGCCGTGATCCGGATCCGGGTTACGCTCGATCAGCCCATCGCGCTCCATGCGTCGCAAGGTGATCGCCATCGTCGGCTGCTCGATGCCGACCATGCGCGACAGCTCGACCTGGGTTGAATCCGGCAGCTGCATCAGCCACGCGATCACGGGATAGGTGCCGGGCAGCACGCCGTGCTTGGCCGTGCGCTGCGCCAGGTTCCAGAGGATGCTGCGCCCCAGCGTGTTGACGGCAAGGCCAAGAATTTTTTGGCGATCCGGAGGCACGGTGGGATCGGGGCGTTTGTTCGAAATTTTCGTCACCGGCATCATCCATTCCCATTCGTCGACGCGGCTCAGCGGCGTCATAGATCGGTCCGCGTTCGACGATCCCAGCCTGAGATTTCGACGCGGCATTTGCAAGGTCGCAGAGCGCGGCTGAAAAACACTGGCAGCGTTGCCACCGGATGTCTCGGCCCAGTCGCGACCGCTACTTGCGGCAACAGACATAGTATGCTATACCGAATATGTTGATATAGCTTGCTATGAACAACGGCATCGATGCGGCCTGAGGAACGCGCAAAGCGCCGGGCAAAGGAGATCGCCAATGTCAGTCTTGAGCGACTTGCAGTTCTACCTGATGCATTTTATGCCCTATTCGGACGTCGTGCCGGGGCGTCCCCAGGGCCAATGGGTTGACATCCCCAATACCCATTTCGACCCGGCGAAGGGCACCAAGCTCTATAAAGACTATCTCGACGAGCTCGCGCTGGGCGACGAGCTCGGCTTCGACGGGCTGGTGGTGAATGAGCACCATTCGACCTTCTACAGCCTGATGCCGTCGTGCACGATCGCCGCCGGCGCGCTGATCGCCCGGACCAGGCGCGCCAAGATCTGCGTCTTCGGCACGCCGATCGCTCTGACGTACCCGCACCGGCTGGCTGAGGAGTACGCCATGCTCGACGTGATGTCGGGCGGCAGGCTGGAATGCGCCTTCCCGCTCGGCACCGGCATGGAATATTGGGTCAATCCGGTCAATCCGAGCTTCGCGCGCGAACGCTTCCGCGAATCCATGGACATTCTGATGCAGGCATGGACGCAGCCGGGGCCGACGCGCTACGACGGCCGCTTCTTCCACTACAAATATCTCAATCCCTTTCCGCTGCCCTACCAGAAGCCGCATCCCAAGATCTACGTGGTCGGCTCTGGTACGGAGGACACCATCCAGTACGCCGCTGAGAAGGGCTATGGCTATTCCCAGGTCTTCACGCCGGTCGCGCAGCAGCTCAAATCCTTCGAGAACTACCGCGCGACTGCGACCAAGCACGGGCACAAGCACGACGCCAACTCCATCATCATCTCGGCAATGCCCTATGTCGCCGAGACCAAGGAGAAGGCCGTCGAGGAAGCTCGCGAGCACGTCCTCTTCTATTTCCAGAAGCTGCTTCGCACCTCTGCCCAGATGAACTCGCCGCCGGGCTACATGCCGGTAGACCGGCTGCGCAAGCGCCTCGAGGCGACGAACGGCAAGGATATGGAGATCACCTGGGAGGCACTGAACACCATCTACCGGACCGTGCAGGGCACGCCCGACGAGGTGGCGGAGCGCATCGCCCATTGGTGCGAGGAGGCGGGGAGCAGCAAGATCATTCTGCACCTCCATGTCGGCGACATGCCGCATTGGAAGGCGGTCAAGAACATCACGTTGTTCGCAGAGGAGGTCATTCCGCGCATCAGGCGGATGGCGCCCAAGACCCTCGTGGCGGCGGAATGACGGAGTCTCCCATGCGCAACTACACCAAGCATGACGTCATCATTGATGGGGTGAGGGTCGAGGTCCTGGAAGCCGGGCGCGGCAGCGGCAGTCCGATAGTCTACCTTCACGGGGCCGCCGCGAGCCCCGGATTCGAGGAACTGCTGCCGCTCGCCGAGGGTCGCCGGCTGATCGTCCCGGTGCATCCCGGCTTCGGCGCCTCGGACGACGACGCGCGGATCGACTCGATCCTCGACTATGTCGTGCACTACTCGGCGCTGTTCAACCAGCTTGGCCTTGCCGAGCCGGTCGACCTCGTCGGTCATTCCCTGGGCGGGTGGATCTCGGGCCTGTTTACCGTCCTCAAGGGCCATCGCGTACGCCGCCTGGCGCTCGCCTGTCCCGCCGGCCTGCACGTCCCGGGGCATCCGACCACGGACCTATTCACCATTCCGCCCGAAAACCTGCTGCGCTATCTGGTCGCTTCGCCGGTGATCCTGCAAAGCATGACTTCGGCGGCCGTAACCAACGAGATGCGGGTCGCCCGCTACCGCGAGATGACGTCGCTCGCCCGCATCATGTGGGAACGCGACTACGAGCCAAAGTTCGACCAATGGCTCCCCGGCGTCTCGGTACCGGCGCTCGTGCTCTGGGGCGAGGAGGATCGCATCACCCCGGTGCAACAGGCGAAGCATTGGGCCGACAAGCTCGGATGCGCCGAGACGGCGACGTTCGCCGGCGCCGGTCATCTGCTCTTCACTGAGTCGCCAGACGCCGTCGGGCGCGTGGCGGCGTTCTTCGCCCGCCCGACCTAAAACAACCCGACCTAAAACAAACAGCCAGACCCGAGGGGCCTGGAACAGGGGAGGATCACAATGCAGAACCTGGTTTCGAAAGCCGTGGTCGCTGTATTGCTGTCCATGATGCTCATCGCCGCCCCGGGCGGCGATGCGCTCGCCCAAAAACAATACGACATCGGCGCCACTGACACCGAGATCAAGATCGGCAACATTATGCCCTATAGCGGACCCGCCTCGGCCTTTGCCGCGATCGGCAAAACCGAAGCCGCCTATTTCACCATGATCAACGAGCAGGGCGGTATCAACGGCCGCAAGATCACCTTCATTTCCTACGACGACGGCTACAGCCCGCCCAAGACAATCGAACAGACTCGCCGGCTGGTCGAGAGCGACGAGGTCCTGCTGCTGTTTAACATTGTCGGCACGCCGGGCAACGCCGCGATCCAGAAATACGTCAATCAGAAAAAGATCCCGCACTTGTTCATCTCGAGCGGCGGCGCGCGCTGGAATGACCCCAAGAATTTTCCCTGGAGCATGAATTGGTGGCCTAGCTTCAAGAGTGAAGCGCGCATCTACGCCAAATACATCCTGCAAAACCATCCGGGCAAGACAGTCGGCATCCTCTACCAGAACGACGATTTCGGCCGGGACTACTTAGCCGGCTTCCGCGAAGTGTTCGCTGCCGATGCCGCCAAAATTATCCTGCTGGAGGTGCCCTACGACCTGTCAGCCGTCACCGTGGACTCGGAGATCGTGCAGATCAAGGCCGTCAATCCTGACATATTCGTCAACATCGCGACGCCAAAATTCGCGGCCCAGGCGATCAAGAAGGTCGGCGAGTTGGGCTGGAAGCCAGTCCAATTCGTCAGCAACGTGTCGGCCTCGGTCCAGAATGTCATGATGGTCGCCGGTGTGGAGCATTCCCGGGATATCATCAGCGCGGTCTACTTGAAGGAACCGAGCGATCCGCGATGGAAGGACGACGCGGGCATCAATGAATTTCGCGCCTTTATGCGCAAATATTATCCCGAGGGCGACGCCGAGAACAGCACCACCGTCTTCGGCTATGGCGCGGCCAAGGCTCTCGCCCAGGTGCTGGGGCAGTGCGGCGATGACCTGACCCGCGCCAACATCATGAGGCAGATGACCAGCCTCAACATGGAGATCAACGTCTATCTGCCGGGCATCAATATCACCACCAGCCCGACCGACTATGCACCGATCGACCAGTTCCAGCTGGTGAAGTTCGATGGCGAAAGGTTCGTGCCTTTCAGTCCGGTCATCGGCGGCAAGTAGCTGGCGTCTTACTGGCAAGGACGACTCTTCCTACCACGGTCGGTGCCGAGTTGGTCGGCGATGGCGCCTTCACGGCGCGATGGATGAAAGGCGATAAGATCAATGACAGCCAAGAACATGTTCGACGTCTCGGGCAAGGCCGTGATCGTGACCGGCGCCGCCAGCGGCATAGGACGGGCCATCGCGGAGGTCATGGCCGAAAGCGGCGCGCGCGTGGCCCTGCTCGATCAAGACGAGGAAGGCCTGGACGCCGCCGCGGCGGATCTCCGCAAGCTAGGCGCCGACCCGATTACAAGGAAGGTTGACGTCAGCGATCGTGTTCCGATGCGCAAAGCCATCGACGCCGCGGTCGAGCACTTCGGCGGTCTCGACATCGTCTTCGCCAATGCCGGCATCAGTAGCGGCCCGGGCTTTCTGAATTCCGATGGCACCGAGAACGCGAGCGGCGAGATCGAACGGGTCTCCGACGCGCTCTGGGACCGCGTCCTCGCGGTCAACCTCAACGCCGTCTTCACCACCATCCAGCGCGCCGCCTTTCACATGAAGGCGCAACGCTCCGGTCGCATCGTCGTGACCACCTCGGTCGCCTCCTTCCGCGCCGAATCTTGGGTGGGCACACCATACATGCCGGCCAAGGCCGGCGCGGCGCATCTGGTCCGCCAGGCGGCGCTGGAGCTGGCGCGTTACAACATCACGGTAAACGCTATAGCGCCGGGCGCCTTTGCCACCAACATTGGCGATGGACAGTTGAAGGTGCCGGCGGTGTCGGTGGCAATGGGAAAGCGAATACCGCTCGGCCGCGTCGCGCAACCGGAGGAGGTCAAAGGCCTGGCGCTGTTCCTGGCCTCACCAGCCTCGGCCTTCATTACCGGCGCGGAAATCCAGATCGACGGCGGATCGTCGCTGGGCCGATAGCATGATGGTGACATCCATCCGGAAAAGTGCCAAAGCGAGCACGATTGCCAGTATGATCGGTAACATGCCGCCAGCCGCGGATACAGCCGCGTGTGCCGGGGAACCAGGCGGAGGGCTCAGATGTTATGGTCCGCTTTCAGCATCTCACCAGCGCGCTCGCCGATGACAACGCAGGGCGCCATGGTATTACCGGTCACTATAAGCGGCATGATCTATCCGTCGGCGATCCGCAGCCGATCGATGCCATAAACCCTGAGACGGTGATCTGCGGCTGACATCGCATCGCGGCCCATCTTGGCCGTGCAGGTCTGGTGGGAATGGCTGACCGTGGCATTGCGGATGAAGGCCTCCAGTTCTGCGCCCCTGAGTGGACCCGGCAGAATTTCGCGCTTTGCGAAGGCGCGCAGGGACGCCGAATTTCCGATAGCCCGGCAAAACCAGACACAGATCTTAAGTGCCTTCAGATCGGCGGGATCGTCGAGGGCGTTTGCGTCAATGTCGATCGGGTCACGCGGATCGGATCGGGTGAGACGTAGCCGACCCCGGCTGGCGGTCCGCAACACCGCCGTCGTCAGCGACCAGCTATTCGGCGGCGGCGCGACCGTGGCCGCTTCCGGGCTTGCATAAGGCGCCTCAACCATGAACGATTGCAGATCCGGTGTGTCGAGCGCGGCATCGCTTTTCCACATAGCGGTCGCCTCTGCCAGATTATTGCGCCGCTCAATCGGCTCTCGGGCTTCCCATACGCACGGCGCCATGAAGTGGTCCTGGAAATTCCGGCCAATGCCCGGCAGATGCTCGATGACGGGGATGCCGACGCGTTTCAGTTCGGCCTCGTCGCCGATACCGGATTGCATGAGCAGCTTGGGTGTATGAATCGCACCCAGCGACAGCACGACCTCGCGCGTGGCCCCGATGCGATGGAGCTTGCCCTCGCGCAGGAATTCCACGCCGGTTACTTCCTTCCCCTCAAACCTCAGACGCGTGACCAATGCCCGTGTTCGAACAGTCAGGTTGGGGCGGTCCATGTAGGGATAGACATAAGCCCGGAAGATGGATTGACGTTGGCCGTCTCGGACGCACACATTGCTGATGGCGCCTCCACCGTCGCCTTCCATCATGACGCCGTTCTGATCGTCGAAGGTCGGAACGCCGGCAGCCGCAAATGCCTCGAGCATGGCCGCGGCGAGAGGATGGGGATCGGGCGCCGGTTGCACGAAGAGCAGCCCGCCTTTGCCACGACGAGCAGGGTCGGTCACTCCGTGCCAATCCTCGATACGCCGATAGATCTGCTGCACGGATTGATAGTTCCATCCGTTATCGCCGGCCGCGGCGGCGAAATGATCCCAGTCGTTCTTATGGCCGCGGGACCAGACCATCACGTTTATGCTGGAGCCGCCGCCGAGGACCTTGCCCATGGACATGGGAATGGGGCGTCCGTTCAATCGTGGATTTGCCTTGGCTCTGAACCACCAGTCCTGTTCGCTGCCGCGAAGGACGGGCCAGGCAGACGCGTCTATGATGCTCGGCACGTCATCGCTGCCGCCGGCTTCCAGCACGAGGACGCGAACCGCGGCGTTCTCGGCCAATCGCCTCGCCACTACCGACCCTGACGATCCCGAGCCGCAAACGATGAAGTCGTATTGCGGCTTCAGCTCCGCGGCGAGCTTTTGCTGATTGGCACGGATGCGCGTGGCGAGGTTATCGGACACGATACTCCCTTTTACAGAGCTTGACGGCGATCGGCGGTTCGGCTGGTGTGAATGCGATGCCTATTTGGTGTGGAGGCGAGCTACCGGAATGTTTCCTGTCCGGCGAAAGCGGTTTCAGCGGTAGCAAACAGCGAGCGGGCATGGCCGGCGATGATCGATGGTCCCTCGCCCAAAACCTAAGGCCTCAGGCCCGCGGGGCGGCTTCAGTATTGTGCTGGTCTGCATCCTGACCGCAGCACTGGCCGGGGATCACGAAATTCGGGGTGCTGCCAGACGTGCACACGTTCGTCGGCTTCACGGTCTTGTCCTTTTCCCCTTGGCGCCCGATCCACCCACCGACCGCGCGACCGAGCGACAACTTATGACCCTTGTCGTGACCATAACAATCGCTGCCGAGCGGGACGTCGATCGAGCCGGAGTTTCGACGGCGCGCGTGAGATGAAGTTGACGAAGCAACACTACTGCGTCATCACGCCGTCTCCGCAGGGCATCGTCGAGACACCCGATGCGAAGCGCCCCGCTCGACGGACCATCGAGCGGGGCGCGGCGCGCTTTGTCGGGATAGGGTCAGTACCCAGCCGGCCTACCGGTCGTCATCGCATCGCATCATGTTCATTGCCGGGCGCCTCAGCAGTGATCGTGCCGAAGAGACCGTCACCGCCATCATTGGGGCCGGCGCTGAAATAGAGCGTGTCGGGGTTCGATTTGACTCCGCCGCCGAAAATGAGCGACCACAGCCCGTCGATCGTGATCGGCCGACCGCTTGGATCTTCGAGCTGCTCGATGAATTCGCCGTTCTTGTCATAGACATTGATCCGGCCGTCGCCGAAATTGCCGACCAATATGTCGCCGGCGAATTGACCGAAGCCTGCAGGGGCCAGCGCCACGCCCCATGGTGCATTGAGCGCACCGCCCGAGGCAAAGCGCCGCAGGAGACGTCCGTCGGTGTCGAAGACATCGACGAAGCCGAGATGCGCGCCCGCGACATCGTCATGCTTGGGCGCATCTTGCAAGGCATAGGTGACATAGAGGTCGCCGTTGATATTGTGGATGCCGTGCGGCGCATAGCCCGCGGGAAGGTCGGGATCCGTGAACGTGCCGTCGATATTGGTGGAATTGCTCGGGTTGGGTGCGGCACCGTCGAGCAACACGGCGGTGAAGGTGCTGTCATAGACGTCGATCGTACCGGCCCGGAAATTGGCGGCGAAAAGATAGCTGCCATGCACATTGACGCCGAAGGCCAGACCCTTGTAGACCGCGCCGTTGTTGGGACCGACATGCGAATTGTCGACGACAATGGACGCGGTGGCGCCGAGCGCGCCGTTCCAGCCGACGATCGTCCCGTCCTCGGTGTCGAAGACGAAATTGGCCGCAGTGTTGTCGGCAGGGACGACGAAGCCCGACGTACCGTTCCAGAAGATGCCGGTCGGCGCCGAGGTGCCGTTGGGATTGTTGTCGCCGCGCGGCGGCGTCGGCAAGGGGATCGTCACTTGCGGCCGCGCGGCGATCGGTGCGCCGGTGCCGTCGACGAGGAACGTGAGGCCGGTATTGTTGCTGTTGACCCAGAACGGGCCGCCCGGCGGGAAGGCGATCCCCCAGGCATTCTGCAGATTGGCGTTGGTGTTTGGCGCGACGCCCGGCTGGCTGGAGATCAGGTTGGTCTGGACATAGACCGAGCGATCTTCCGCAACGGCCGCTGCCGCACTGACGGCGGTAACGGCGAGGGCGGCCGACAGGGCGCGGAGATGTCGTCTATGCACCTTGGTGAAATACATCATGGCTTGCTCCCTCGATGAAATCCATCTGCCTTATCGACGCCGGCCATCGGCTGGGACGCATTGATCGTGAGAAACCTCCCCATAAAATGGTGAGGATGTACGCGCCCTCCATAATGTGAACAACCTACGATTAGGAACAGATCTGACCAAAGCATTCACCACGCAAGTAAACAGCTTGCGAGAATGCTCTAGGGGCACATCACCGTCTGCGAGTGTCCTCCTTGCGTGGCGGTGCGTAAAGCAAGAATCTGCGGCGCTGGTTAAATTAAAGTAAT
>JAQGID010000326.1 GCA_028291405.1 Rhodospirillales bacterium
GTGGTCAGCTCGATCTCCTCGACGCCGTCGGTTGCGACGACGGCGACCTTCCGGCCGGCATGGAGGTTGGGGTTGTCGGGCGGCAACAGCCAGATATCCCGGATCGCGCTGTTTTCGGGCGCGTCGAGAATTTGCGCATTGGACAGCTTGGGCACCGATGCCGATGCCTCGACGTTGAGAAGTGCCCTCAATGGTGAAGTATTCTGGGTCATGATTCGCCACCCTCTGACGTTCGAGCTGACCGTCCCGCTCATGGAGCTGTTGCGGCCTCATCGGCTGAGCATGTTTAACCGGACCACTCAAACTTGCGCTCGACAGCGGCATGCTACAAACGCATAATACTGATAATTAGAATGAGAGTTAGGCATCATGATCGATAACCTCAAAGCCTTAGCGGCGGTCATCGACAGCAAGTCGCTGACCAAAGCGGCGTCTCGGTTATGCCTGACACAGTCCGCCATCTCGCGGCGCATTCAGCAACTCGAGGAGGCGCTCGGCGGAACGCTGCTGGACCGGACGCAGCGGCCGCCGAGTTCGACCGCACTCGGCCAGCGCGTCTATGAACAATCGCTGCCGATCTTGCGCGCGGTCGACGACCTGATGACGCTCACGCGGAAGGATGCGGCGCCGACCGGCACCGTACGGTTCGGCATGTCGCAGGCGATCGGCGATGTTATCCTGGCAAACGCAGTCGAGCAGCTGTCGCGGGAGTTCCCGACCCTCGACGTTCGCGTGCGTGCCGGCTGGGGCGACAGCCTGGCTGCCCAGGTCGGCGCCGGCGATCTGGATGCCGCCATCGTTATGCTGCCGGCCGGCACCCGGCCGGCAGCACCGCTGCTCGGGGGGATCATCGCCACTGTCGATGTGGCGATCGTGCAGAGCCGCCGCCGCCCGCGTGTTCGTCAGGCAGTTGCACTGGCTGACTTGGCGAAGCAGGACTGGATCTTGAACCCGATCGGCTGCGGCTATCGCGCTGCGCTGGAGAGCGCCATGAAAGAGCGCGACGGCAGTCTGCGCGTCGCGATCGACACCTACGGCACGGAGGTCCAACTGCGCATGATCGCGTCCGGCCTGGGGCTTGGCTTGGCGCCGCGCAGCGTGCTGCGGGCCAGCGCTAGCCGCGATGAGATCGCGATCGTGGAGGCGACCGGTTTCGCCATGCAGCTCGATATCTGGCTGATCCATCTGAGGGAGTTCGGCAATCTGAAGCGTGCGATCGAGGCGTTGACGGCGACGGTGGCCGACGGCTTCGCCCGCTACGCCGCCGCCTAACGCCGGCGAAAGAGTTCACGCGAATCTGGGCGGCCCCCCACGGCGCTGCGTCGCCCCGGTTGGCGATTGCGCTTTAGCGACTGCGCGCTATCCTGAAGCGGGCCCCCGCACCCTGCGCGTCTGCTGCGAGGTGCTCCCCGCGTCGGGGAATGCCAGACCGGACATGGCCTCTTTCACAAGGGAGTGGCGGTTCCGAGGGCGCGCGGAAGAATAAGACGCTCGACCGCGGTCGCGAAGCCGTCCTCATCATTGGCGAGCGTCGACGCGTCAGCAAGGCGCTTCACCTCCAGAGTCGCATTTCCCATCGCAATGCTGAAGCCGCTCCTGCGGAACATTGCCACGTCGTTTTCCATGTCGCCGATGGTGGCGATCTCGGCGATGGGAACAACCAGCCGTGCCGCCAGCTCGTCCACCAGGACTCCCTTATCCGTCCCCGCTGGCGTGACGTCGAGATAGTAGGGCTGGGAGCGGGCGACCGCGGCCCGGTCGACGAGCACGCGGCGTATCACCGGCGCGCATTCGGTGAGGCGGGCAAAATCGTCGCTCACGCCGACCATCTTAGCGACCGCGTCGAGATGGAAATCGAGTCGTTCGACCCTTGTGGGTGCAAGCTGAACCGTCCGTATCTCCCGCTCGACATTGGCGCTACCAAACTCTTCCACCAGCCAGCCGTCGCCGGAAAAGACCCAGACGGCGACCGCGAAGGAGCGGAAGACCGCCAACGCATCGCGCGCCGCCGCGGGCTCGAGGAGTCGTCGTTCGAGGACAGTGAGGTCGGGCGCCACCAGGGCGCCGCCGTTATAGGCGCCCATCGGCAGCCGTAGCGCCTGCTGCGCCACCAGCATCCTAAGACCGAAGGGCGGCCGGCTGCTGACGACGGTGAATCCGATGCCGGCCGCGTTGAGGCGCGACACGGCCGCGCGGCTGCGCTCGGTCAGGATCTTGTCCGTGGTTACCAGCGTCCCGTCGACATCGGAGACGACCAGCGAGATCCCGCTCATGACGGCACGGCCGCATATGCCCGGGAGTCCAGCGTATCGTGGCGGCGGCTGCGGCTTCCGTCGCCGACGACCGGCCAAACATCCTCGTCCCAAAGACGGATGCCACCCGTGATACCGGCGTCGTTCGAGGCAATCCGGACGTTGCCGGGCAGTTCGCCCACGATGTTCGCCGCGTTGCCCCCGCCGAGATACAGCACGTCGTAATGCAGCAGCGACTGGACGATGCCGATCGCCTTCCTCAGGCGGCGATTCCATTTTTTGGCGCTGACGGCATGGCGGGCGGCATTGCCGATATAGCCATTGTAGGTCTTGCCGTGACGGATCGGGTGCTGCGCCAATTCCAGATGCGGCGTCAGCCGGCCATCGCAGAAAACGGCGCTGCCGATACCGGTGCCGAGCGTCAGGACCACTTCGAGGCCGCGTCCGACCACGATCCCGAGTCCCTGGACCTCCGCATCGTTCAGCAGGCGCGACGGCTTACCGAAACTGCGCGACACGGACGCTTGCAGCGGATAATAGCGCCAAGCCTCATCGTCGAAATGCGGCGCC
>JAQGID010000407.1 GCA_028291405.1 Rhodospirillales bacterium
CTGATCGCGCGCGCGCAATGGCCAAGGTATTCGCACTCCTCACATTTGAAATAGATGTGGAAGAACGGCTCGTTGGGGTGCGGACCCAAGGGCCGAGCGGCGATGCGTGGGAGAATTTCGCCGCAAAACTCGTCCACCAGCCGTCGGTAGGGCAGCAATGCAAAGCTCTCGACTTGCTTGGCGTCGCCATCCGCCGTGCCATCGTCGGGGATGCGCCAAACCTCTCCGAATGAATCGAGGCGCACCCGCCGATGGTTGGAGCTGCCCAATTCAGCCAGCAGCGCTTCGAGCACGAGACCGTAAAAGGCCACTTGTGTCTTGTGGAACGCCGTGGCGTTGCGGGTCGCCTTTACGTCGATGATCGTCAGTAGGTCGGGCTCGCCGCCGACGCCGGGGGTGCGCCGAATAAGGTCCGGCAGGTTTCGGTTCAACGTCAGGCCGGTGCCCGCGAGAAAAGCCGGAACGCCCCGGGGCGTGAGGTTTGCCTGGGCGATGTAGGGAACGGCCAGGTCGCCGCGCAGGAAGGCGACCGTGACCTCTTCCTCAAGGGGCTCTTTGGGACGCCGAGGCCGCCGGACGCCCTCGTCCTTCGCGAGACGGGCCACAACCCGATCCTCGAACGCGTTGCCCAACGCCGCCCAACTGGCCTGGCGGACATCCTTTTCGACAGAAGCCTCGCGAAGCTCGTCGTTACTGGAAAGTTCGAACCTGACCTTTCGTTCGCAGCGGTATTGGAACCACGACTTGATCGTGGACCCGCTAAACCCTTTCGCCATTACCGCCGCCCACCCTGAGTCGCGTTAGATGCGCTGCGCATCTTGCAGATCAGGTAACGGCCCAACAGCTCGGCGGCGTGCCCACACGCGCCCCGCGGGAACGTCAGGTCCTGGCGGGCCCAGGGCTGCGGTCCAAGCGCATCGATCCCCGCTCGAAACCACCGCGCCGCGCCCTCGATCTCCACGTCGGTGGGTTGGCTCGTCACGGGACGGCCTGGGCGCCGCGCCGCTGGAGGGAGGCCAAGATGTTGTCCAGACGCCGCAGCAGGTCGTCGTAGGTCATGATGTCCATCATATTGGCGTACTTGCGCTTGATCACCTCCAGGTCGAAGCGCTGGGCCGCGCTCAGCGCGGGCTTGCCGTCCGGGCGGGTGTCGCGTCCGATGATGACCATCGCCTTCGGGTTGGTGATGCGGATCTCAAGGCCGTTCGGCAGCTCCGCGCCGCGATCCTTGGTCAGCTTGGCCTCGCCCGCGACACCCCACTTCGAGAGGTGGAAGAGATACTTCTCGGCCTGCATGATGCTACCGGCCAGTTCGCGGGCGGGGACGCTGTTGCCGCGGTAGAGCCCCTTGCCCACCAGGGCGTCGTCGAAGGGCTTCTTGACCTCGATGACATCGAGATTGCCGCCCGCGTCGACGAGCGCAAGGTCGATGTATCGGGCCTTCTTCGTCCCCGGCTTCGAGTAGAAGTCGGCGATCGTGACGTTGGACAGCACCGCAACGTATTTGGGGAAGATCAGCAGCAGGAAGTTCAGGATCATCGCCTGCCATTCCTTCTCCGAGCGATGCGTCTCGGCGCTCAGCCACTGAGCAATGGTGTCGCGGATGAAGGTGAACTTCTCGAAGTCGGCCTGGACGAGTTCACGCTGCTCGAGTGACGCACGGGCCAACGTGGGGCGACGATTGAGATAGATCTCGTAGCGCTCCCGGGCGTCCCGCAAGGGATCGATGTGGTCGCCCAGCACGGTGGCCACCCGCGCCTGGGCGTAGCGGTTCAGTTCGGTGGTGTTGGGGAAGCGCCGGAGAAGATCACGATATGTTTGCGCGGGGATGGCGTCCGCGCGCTTCCCACCGATGACGATCGGCTGGTCCTGCGCATATAGCTGCGCCAGTCGGCGAAAAATCGAGGTGTCGCGTACCGCGACGAACAGCTTCTTCGACAGGTCGATGTCCGCGTCGGCGAGCAGGACGGAATTGGGGATCCCCAGGATCCTTCCCTCGACGTGGATGTAGCCCTCCCGCCGAACCCCGAAACGAAACCCGAAACCAGAGGCCTCCACCTCTGGGAGCGCGCCGTGCTCGATTACGTCCTGGGCGCGGAAATGAAACACCTTGGCGATCGTCACCCGCCGATGCGCCTTAAGTTCTTCCATGACCCGTTCCCGACCGCCGTCGAACTCGGGCTCATAGGTGAAGATGACGTCATCCCCGTCGATCTCGAAATCGATCATGCGGAAGCCCTCTCAGGACGCGCCCAGCGAACCAATCCACCGCGGCCGACCGGCAATTGACCCCAGACTCGGACTCATTCGCAATGGTGGCGCTTGTTGACGGTTCCCGGTCGTCGCGCGCTGAGAAGATCAACTGGCGATCCCCGCGCGCCGCGCTGCGACAGCGTCATTGCCGACGCGCCGCATTTTGAGCCGCCCAGACGCGGCCAATCCTACTCAGGCTGGTGACGGTTCGGAATGATCCTCGTGTCTCATGAGACCTCAGGCGCCCTCGGGTCGTCGCCCGTCTCGTACCGTATCGTGCTCCACCGAAGTGCGTGGTCGGGCCGCACGCAGTGTCACAGCCGCGCAATCACCTGCACCGCCAGGATCGCCCGCACTGGCGCGTCCGGCATGGCCTGCTCCGACACCACCGCCACCACCTGGATCTGCAGAGAGGTGGCGCGCCGTCGCGCGGCTCAGGCGCCGGGATACTCGTCCTCCTGGACCCGCTCCTCCGGGGTTTTGGCCGGATCGAAGAAGCCTGTCCTCTGCTGAATTTCGCGCGCGCGAGCCTGATCCTCCGCGGTCCAATTCGAGGTGTCCAGGTAGGCGAAGTCCTCTTGCTTCCCTCTGGTCGGTGCGGCGATGTGTTCGACCTGTTGGTGCGGTGCACGTGACCGCTGGCCATAATGCCTTCCGCGAGGATGGGTCCCGACCAAGAGCACGCGCTCGGAGGGGCACTGGCGCAAATGGGTTTTCCCGTCCTTCGGTATCGACCGGCTGGATGCGTTAGTCCTCTGCCCTTCCCAAGCTCGTTGGCGCGCTGCGCCTGATCTCTACGCCGGCTGCAGGACCGGCTCGCGATATCGCTCGCCGCTGGTCATGACTTTCCAGGCCATGCGGGCGGTCTTGTTGGTCTCAGCCAGGATCGGCCTCCGTTGCACCGCCGCCGCTATTTCCGCGGATCAGTCGGATCGTCCCCGAAGATGTCCGGATAAGGACTCGGACGCGGCTTGCGCTGAGGCTTCGGCTCCGGATTAGCCTGGTAGTCGGTCCAGGCGCCGTAGAACCGATCGGTGAAGGTCTTGAGCTGATCGTCTGCCATGACCGTCAGAGTTTCCCACGTCGCGAGGCGGTACTGGCGATCAAGGTGCCCCTGCGGAACTGAAATGTCGATGAAGTGAAGCTCCGCGTCCGCCAATTCCGGCCGCTGGTGGAGACGGTTCTGCACGATCGCCACGGCTGCCTGGCGTTGCTCGATTGACAGCGGCTTGCGCCAGAGGTGGAGCACCAGCACCACGAACCGACCGTCGATGGCCATCAGGCCGGAGAGCTTTACCGGAATCTGCAGGTCGGGGCCGGCCTGGTAGTATTCGATGCTGAGCGGCCGGATCCACTGCGGCGCGGTGGTCGTCAGGTAGGGCTTCAAGGCCCGGACGACCTCACTTGCGCACTTACGCTTGTCGTCGTCGGGGATCGTCTTGACCTGCGCCTTCGCCCATTCGTAGCCCTCTGCGGGCGTCCAGACATGGCCGGCACCGCGCAGGACTGTGAGTACAATCTCGATGGCCGGACGGTAGAGCGCCGGCGGTGTTCCTCGGGCCATCCGGCGGATATTGCGGAGCGTTCCTTCGCGCGTGGGCGCGACCAGGGCTACGGCGTGTAGCAGCCCAGGGGCATTGCGGACGAGATTAGGCTTGGAAGCCATCCGAAGGTCCTGTTCGGGACTGCAGTTTGGAGCGGAAATACGCCTTAATCAGATCATCAGGAATCGTCATTGATGGATGATTCGGCCTGCGCCGTACACTGGCCCAGGGCCCCTGCGGATCATGGGACAGGTGTGAAAGCGTCGGACCGCTCTTCGGCGCGTAGAACTCCAGCATTACATCGAGATGCTCCCGCGTCTCCGCGCTCACGGCACCTTCCACGGCCACGTTACGCCCGGTCTGGAGGTCTATACGGGTTGCGCGGGTGGAGATGGCCTGATCTCCGTGCCCCTTGAACTGGTGATAGAGCAGCGGAACCACTGGCCCATAGTCCCAAGCTTCGAACGAGACCGAGACCAACGGGCGGTCGTGCAAAGCCATATGCCAGCCGTGGCTGAAGTAGATGATCTTATTTAGGGCCATATTGGTGACCCCGAAGCCGCGAGCAGCGGTGGTGTCGAGGATGCAGTTGGCCAAGGCGCGGGGATCGTAAGCCATCGGCTATACGAACTCATTGGCCTGTTTCGGCGGAAACAGCCTTGACCTCGGCAAGTGGTGCCGAAGCCATTTGAAGTAGGGCTTCATACAGCGACCCACCCCTTGCTCCGTAAGGCTGACAGAGCGATTTCGATCTGACGGGGTGAGAATTTCTGCTTGCGGTTGTTCCACGCATAGACTCGGTCCGTGAGGTCCTCGTCGGACGACGGGTGTTCTCGCGTCGCCACCCAGTGCACCGTGGCCAGCAACTCAAGGCCGAAAGGCGTTTCGAAGCCCTCAACGAGATCACCGACGCGGTCGAACCGCGCCCGAACCGGCGCGTCTTCGGACAGAAAAGACTCCGCCTCCTGCATCGCGCCGGGCACCAACTCCAGTTGCTTCGACGGCGCATCGCCACCATCATGGTAGCCCGATACCAAGTGCCCTTCGATCTTCGTCAGGACGTGGCGCAAGTTCTCCGCATAGGGCCCATAGTGGTATTTGCTATAGTTCAAGCGCAGCGGCTCCCCGGCCTCCTGCATGAAGTACATTAGCTTCTGCAGCTCGATCAGGGTCACAAACGGATCAAGAAGGCCGCCCAGATATCGATGCATGAGCACCACGAGCGCGGCTCGGCCTGGAGTCATGTTCGGCACGTCACGCGACTTCGTCTTCGCTGGCGCGGTGCTGGGTTCATAGATGATCACCTCAACATCATCGAGACCAGTCAGGGCCTGCACTATCCGCGGTCGCACGTCAGCCCAGTTCAGGCCGCCGAGGCCGCTTCCCAGTGGCGGAATGGCGATACTGTGAATCCGTCGGTCACGGATCTCACGCGCCAAAGCCTTCAGGCCGGCGTCGATATCCTCGATACGACTCTTTCCGCGCCAATGGCGCTTGGTGGGGAAGTTGATGATGAACTTCGGGTTCGTCAGGCGGCGGGTCTCGAAGACGAACATGCGCCCCGGCTGCACCTCTTCGCGTGAACAGGCGGCTGCATAGGCCTCGAAGTTGGCTGGAAACTCGTTCTTGAACTGCAGCGCAATGCCCCGGCCCATGATCCCGACGCAGTTGACCGTGTTGACCAGCGCCTCGGCGTCCGCAGCCAGGATGTCTCCCTTGGTGAACTTGATCATCGCCATCGCCTCAGTAGTACCATTCTCGTCGCACCTCGATCTGCGGCCTGTGTGCCGCAGCGCCCATCGCCAGTGAGACGGATTCAACATAGGCGTTTGAAAAGACGCCGATGCGCTCAACGAGGGCCCACGGAAAACTCGTTTC
>JAQGID010000440.1 GCA_028291405.1 Rhodospirillales bacterium
CTCTCGGCTGAATTCGCGCGCGTCGCGACGGCGCGATGGGGCACGCGGGGCGAGGGTATCTGCATGATGCGAATTCCGGGACTGGCGATGCTCGCCGCGCTGGCGATTCTGGGGACGGGCGCGGCGCCGGCCGGTGCCGCCGAGGAGAAGATCCTCAACATCTACAACTGGTCGGATTACATCGCCCCGGACACGCTCGCGAAGTTCGAGGCCGAGACCGGGATCAAGGTCAATTACGACGTCTACGACAGCAACGAGGTGCTCGAGGCGAAGCTGCTCGCCGGCCGCTCGGGCTACGATCTCGTCGTGCCGTCGGCGACGCCGTTCCTCGCCCGCCAGATCGCCGCCAAGGTCTACCGGCCGCTCGACAAGGCAAAGCTGACGAACTACGGCAATCTCGACAAGCGCATCCTCGATGCCGTCGCGGCCGCCGCGGATCCGGGAAACCAGTACGGCGTCCCCTATCTCTGGGGGACGACCGGCGTCGGCACCAACGTCGCGAAGGTCAAGGACGCGCTCGGCGACAAGGCGCCGGTCGACAGCTGGGCGATGATCTTCGATCCCGAGGTCGCGAAAAAGCTGGCGCCCTGCGGTATCTCGCTGCTCGACACCGCGCAGGAGGTCTTGCCGGCGGCGCTGGCCTATCTCGGGCGCGACCCGACGAGCAAGGATCCCAAGGACCTCGAGGCCGCCGTCGCGGCGGTGACGAAGGTCCGGCCGTACATCAAGAAATTCCATTCCTCGCAGTACATCAACGATCTCGCCAACGGCGACATCTGCGTCGCGCTGGGCTATTCCGGCGACGTCATCCAGGCGCGCTCGCGCGCCGCCGACGCCAGGAACGGCATCGAGATCGCCTATGCGATCCCCAAGGAGGGCGCGCAGCTCGCCGTCGACATGATGGCGATCCCCGCCGATGCCGCGCATCCCGAGAATGCCGAGGCGTTCATCAACTACATCCTGCGGCCGGAGGTCGTCGCCGCGATCACCAACGCCGTCGGATATCCCAACCCCAACAGCGTGGCGACCGACATGGTCGACGACGAGATCCGCAACGATCCCGGCATCTACCCGCCCGACGAGGTGCGCGCCAAGCTGTTCCTCGACAAGCCCGCCACCGCCGATTACGAGCGTGCCCGGACGCGCGCCTGGACGCGGGTGAAATCGGGAAGTTGAGCGTCGCGAGGACGGCGGAGCCCGCCGCGATGCCCTATGCATCGGAAGCGGCGCCGCTCGTCAGCGTCGTCGGGGTGACGAAACGCTTCGGCGAGATGGCCGCCGTCGACGGCGTCTCGCTGGAGATCGCACGCGGCGAGTTCTTCGCGCTGCTCGGCCCCTCCGGCTGCGGCAAGACGACCCTGCTGCGCATGCTCGCCGGCTTCGAGGTGCCGGACGCCGGAAGGATCCTGATCGACGGGATCGACATGACCGACGTGCCGCCCTATGCGCGGCCGGTCAACATGATGTTCCAGTCCTACGCGCTCTTCCCGCATATGAGCGTGCGTGAGAACGTCGCCTTCGGCCTGCGCCAGGAGCGCGTCGCCAAGCCGGCGATCCGCGAGCGCGTCGCCGCCGTGCTCGACCTCGTCCAGATGGGCGGCCTCGGCGACCGCCGGCCGCACCAGCTCTCGGGCGGCCAGCGCCAGCGCGTCGCGCTGGCCCGCGCCCTCGTCAAGCAGCCCAAGCTGCTGCTGCTCGACGAGCCCTTGGCCGCCCTCGACCGCAAGCTGCGCGAGCAGACGCAGTTCGAGCTCGTGCGCATCCAGGAGCAGGTCGGCATCACCTTCGTCGTCGTCACCCACGACCAGGCCGAGGCGATGACGATGGCCTCGCGCATCGCCGTCATGGACCGCGGCAGGCTGCTTCAGATCGGCCCGCCCAGCGAGGTCTACGAGGCGCCGAACTCGCGCTTCGTCGCCGATTTCATCGGCTCGGTGAACTTCCTGCCGGGCACGGTCCGCGCGACGACCGATCGCGGCCTGCTGATCGCATCGACCGACGCCGGGCTGCTGCGCGTCGCCGGCGCAGGCGCGACGCCGGACGGCGCCGAGGTAACCGTCGCCCTGCGTCCGGAGAAGATCGCGATGAGCCGGACGCCGGCTTCGCGCCACGACAATCAGTGCACCGGCGTCGTGCGGGAGATCGGCTACCTCGGCGGCTTCTCGCTGTTCCGCGTCGCGCTGCAATCGGGCGCGGTCCTGCGGGTCAGCCTGCCGAATGCCGAACGGTCGGCGGCGACGCAATTCGCCCGCGACGAGCAGGTCTTCCTGTCGTGGACTTCCGGCGCCGGGCTGGTGCTTGTCGAATGAACGCGCCGGACCCGATGGGCCGTCGCGTCGCGATCGGCCTGCCTTATCTCTGGCTGGTCGTCTTCGTCCTGGTGCCGTTCCTGATCGTCCTGACGATCAGCTTCGCCGAGAGCGCCCTCGGGATCCCGCCCTACATCGCGCCGCTCGGCTTCGCCAAGGGCTGGATCCCGCAGCTCCGCGGCACGCTCGGCAGCTATGGACTGATCCTCGGCGACAGCCTCTATCTCAAGGCCTATCTCAACTCGCTGCGCTTCGCGGCGGTGGCGATGCTGCTCTGCCTGCTCCTCGGATACCCGATGGCCTATGCCATCGCGCGGGCCCCCGAGCGCTGGCGCAATCCGCTGCTGATGCTCGTCATCCTGCCCTTCTGGACCAGCTTCCTGATCCGCGTCTACGCCTGGATCGGGATCCTCAAGACGAACGGGCTGATCAACAATTTGCTGCTCTGGACGGGGATCGTCCACGAGCCGCTGCCGCTGCTCAACAACGAATTCTCGGTCGAGCTGGGACTCGTCTACTCCTATCTCCCCTTCATGATCCTGCCGCTCTACGCGACGCTGGAGCGGATGGATCTGTCGCTGCTCGAGGCGGCGGCCGATCTCGGGGCGACGCCGTTTCGCGCGTTCCTCGCCGTGACCTTGCCGCTGTCGCTGCCCGGCATCGCCGCCGGCGCGGCGCTCGTCTTCATCCCGGCGGTCGGCGAGTTCGTCATTCCCGACCTGCTCGGTGGACCGGACACGCTGATGATCGGCAAGGTCCTGTGGGACGAGTTCTTCACCAACCGCGACTGGCCGGTCGCCTCGGCGGTCGCGGTCGCGATGCTTGTCCTGCTCGTCGCGCCGATCGTCCTGGCGCAGCACGCGCTGCGCAAGGGCGCGGAGTCGTCATGAGCGCGGTGCGCGTCGTCCTGGTGCTCGGCTATGTCTTCCTCTACGCGCCGATCGTCTCGCTGATCGTCTTCTCCTTCAACGCCTCGCGGCTCGTCACGGTCTGGGCCGGGTTCTCGACGCGCTGGTACGGCGAGCTTTGGGACAACGATGCGATCCGCGGCGCCGCGGCGATCAGCATCGAGGTCGCCGCCTCCGCCGCGACCGCCGCCCTCGTCCTCGGGACGGCGGCCGGTTTCGCGCTGGCGCGCTACCGCCGCTTTCGCGGCCGCCTGCTCTTCCTGGCGATGGTGACGGCGCCGCTCGTCATGCCCGAGGTCATCACCGGCCTCTCGCTGCTCCTGCTGTTCGTCGCGCTCGAAAGCTGGATCGGCTGGCCGCAGGGGCGCGGCATCGCGACGATCATCCTGGCGCATGCGACCTTCGGGACGGCGTTCGTCGCGATCATCGTGCAGTCGCGCCTCGCCGCCTTCGACCGCGCGCTCGAGGAGGCGGCCCTCGACCTCGGCGCGCGGCCGTGGAAGGTCTTCCTGGTGATCACCCTGCCGCTGATCGCGCCGGCGCTTATCACGGGCTGGCTGCTCGCCTTCACCCTGTCGCTCGACGACCTGGTGATCGCCAGCTTCAACGCCGGGCCGGCCTCGACGACCCTGCCGATGGTGATCTTCTCCAGCGTCCGGCTCGGCGTCAGCCCACAGATCAATGCCCTCGCGACGATTTTCGTGGTCGCCGTCTCGATCCTCGTCGTGACCGCTTCCTCGCTCACCCTGCGGCGGCCGCAGCGGTGAGTAATTTACGTCAAAAAAAGTCCCGGTTTGGGCTCTCCCCAAACCATTGCGCGCTTCCTATCTCAGGCGTTACGGCAAGGGACAGGGCACGATGACGAGATCGATTCCCGAAGAAGCCTTTCGCCGGGTCGACGAAAGCCCGGACGAGGAATTCTATCGGATGCCGCGCTTCGTCACGCATATCGACGAAAGCGCGATCGCGACGGTGACGGCGCTCTACCGCCGTTTCTTCCCGGCGCACGGCGCCATTCTCGACCTGATGTCGAGCTGGGTCAGCCACCTGCCGCCCGAAGTCGACTACCGCCGCGTCGTCGGCGTCGGCATGAATGCGCAGGAGCTGGCAGAAAACCCGTTCCTCGACGAGTTCCACGTGCAGAACCTCAACATCGATCCGGTTCTGCCGTACGGCGACGGCGAGTTCGACGGCGCGGCGATCTGCGTCTCGGTGCAGTATCTGACGCGGCCGGTCGAGGTCCTCCGGGACATCGGCCGCGTGCTGCGGCCGGCGGCGCCGCTCGTCATCACCTTCTCGAATCGCTGCTTCCAGACGAAGGCGACGGCCTGCTGGCGGATGCTCGACGACGACGGCCACGTGACGCTGCTCAGCCATTTCCTCGAGGCGGCCGGAAGGTTTCGCGACATCGCCTGCTGCGGCGCGCGGCTGATGGCGGACGGCGATCCGCTTTATGGCATGGTGGCCTATCGCGGCGAATGACCGCGAGGCGGCTAGGAATCGTAGGCGACCATCGAGGTGAACGGGACGTCGACGCGCTGGCGGCCGCCGAGGAAGGTCAACTCGATGATGCTGGCGGCGCCGATGACGTTGGCGCCGACGCGGCGGCACAGCTCGATCGCCGCGGCCGTCGTCCCGCCGGTCGCGAGAAGATCATCCAGGACGACGACGCGTTGCCCGGGCACCAGCGCATCGGCCTGGATCTCGATCGTGTCGCTGCCGTATTCGAGATCGTAGGTCAGGCGCACGGTGGGCCCCGGCAGCTTGCCCTTCTTGCGGACCATGACGAAGCCGCAGCCCAGCTCGTAGGCGAGCGGCGCGGCGACGAGGAAGCCGCGCGATTCGATGCCGACCAGGAGATCCGGCCGCAACGGCTGCAGCGCCTCCGCCATGCCGCGGACTGTCTTCCGCCAGGCCTCGGGATGGGCCAGCAGCGTCGAGATGTCGTAGAAGAGGATGCCCGGCTTGGGGAAATCGGGAATTCCCCGGATATGCGGCTTCAGGTCCATGATCGCTTCCGCGAAAGAGGGCAGGACGCGGCTTTGCCCGGCGGGCGGCCGGCGGCACTCTATCGGTTTCGCGCCGGCGCGCACCATCTTTTCGATTGCCGGGCGGACGCGGCCGGCATGGTATGCTGATCTGGTTGCGGGATCGCCGTAAACGTGCGGGTCTGGAGTTGCATGGCCGAGGCCGAGGGCTGGATCAGGACGGCGCAGGAGAACGATCGCTTGATCATTGCGGCCGGCGGACGCTGGGTTCTGGCAACTTCAGCCGAGCTCGACCGGCGGTTGCGCGCCGTCAGCCCGGGCTCGGCCTCCAGCATCGTCATCGATCTCGCGGAAGTCGTGGCCCTCGATACCGCCGGCGCCTGGCTTGTGCTGCGCACGCAGCAGGCGCTCGCCGCCGGCGGGCGGCGCTCGGTCGGCCTGGAGAACATCGGGGCGCGCTACCTGCCGCTGATGCATCAGGTGGAGGAAAGCGGCGGCCGCCGCCAGCACCTCTTGCCGCCGTCGTATTACCGGTTCGGCGATTTCACGGCACGGATCGGGCGCATCACGATCGGCCTCGTGAAGCGCGGCGGCGAGCTGCTCGGCTTCGTCGGCCTGATTGCGATCATCGCCTTCCGCGCCCTGCGGCACCCCAGCCGGATTCGCTTCACCTCGCTCATCAACCACATGGAGCAGACCGGCGTCGACGCCCTGCCGATCGTCGGGCTCCTGTCGTTTCTGATCGGCGTCGTGATGGCTTTCCAGGGCGCCGACCAGCTGCGTCGCTTCGGCGCCGAAATCTATACGGTCAATCTGCTCGGCGTCGCCATCCTGCGCGAGCTCGGGGTCCTGCTCGCTGCGATCATCATCGCGGGCCGCTCCGGCAGCGCCTTCACCGCCCAGATCGGCACGATGAAGGTCAACGAAGAGGTCGATGCGCTGCAGGTTCTCGGCATGGACCCGGTCGAGGTGCTGGTTCTGCCGCGGCTGATGGCATTGCTGCTGACGATGCCGCTGATCGCCTTCTATTCCAATATCATGGCGCTCGCCGGCGGTGCCCTGATGGCCTGGGCGACGCTCGACATCCCGTTTTCCGTCTTCCTGCAGCAGCTGCAGGGCGCGATCAGCGGTTGGACGTTCTGGCTCGGCGTGCTGAAGGCGCCGTTCTTCGCCGGGATCATCGCCCTCACAGGCTGCTATGAAGGCCTGCGAGTGGCGCGCAGCGCCGAGAGCGTCGGTCGGCAAACCACAAGATCGGTCGTCGAATCGATCTTTCTGATCATCGTGGCCGACGCGCTCTTCTCGATCCTCTTCTCGCGTCTCGGGATCTGACCGGCATGGACACCACCGAGCCCGCGCGCGACGAGGCGGAGAACGATGCCCGCAACGGCGAGGGTTCCGTGCCGGCGATCCGGCTGCGGGAGCTGGAGGCTCGTTTCGGGCGCCGGACGATCTTTCAGGACCTCGACCTCGACGTCCGTCGTGGCGAGGTCATGGGCGTCGTCGGCGGTTCCGGCACCGGCAAATCCGTCCTGCTGCGGACGATCGTCGGTCTCAACCGTCCGACCGCCGGCACGGTCGAAATATTTGGCGAGACGCCGGCCGATCTCGACCAGACGGCGCGGCGGCGGCTCGACACGCGGTTGGGCGTGCTCTTCCAGGATGGCGCGCTGTTCAGCTCGCTGACCGTCGCGCAGAACGTCCAGGTGCCGCTGCGCGAGAACCTTGCGCTGTCGGAGTCGCTGATCGAGGACATCACGCGGCTGAAGCTCGCCATGGTCGGGCTGCCCGGTGACGCCGCGGCAAAATATCCCTCGGAGCTGTCCGGCGGCATGCGCAAGCGGGCCGGGCTCGCACGCGCCTTGGCGCTCGACCCGGAGCTGATCTTCCTCGACGAGCCGACCGCTGGGCTCGACCCCATTTCGGCCGCCGAGTTCGACATCTTGATCGGCGATCTGCAGCGTAGCCTGAGCCTCACCGTGCTGATGGTGACGCATGACCTCGACAGCCTCTATGCGATTTGCGATCGTATCGCCGTGCTCGTCGACAAGCGGGCGCGCGTCGGCACGCTGGAGGAGCTTTTGCGCGACCCGCATCCGTGGATCCATGCCTATTTTCATGGCCCGCGGGGCCGTGCGGCGGAAGTCGCTGCCCGCGACGGCGGGACACTGCCGACGGAGGCGAGCTAGTTGGAGACGCGGGCCCACCACGTCATCGTCGGAACTTTCGTCATTGCCGGGTTGATCGCGATCTTCGTCGCGGCGGTCTGGCTTGCCGGCGTGCGCGGCGAGAAGGCGAGCAAGATCTACGATATCTACTTCCGCGGCTCGGTGAGCGGCCTCAACCAGGGCGCGCCGGTGCGGTACAAGGGAGTCCCGATCGGCCGCATCCAGTCGATTCGGCTCGACCCGGAGAACGTCGAGCGCATCCGCGTCCGGATCGAGGTCGATCCCGGGGTGCCGATCAAGGAGGATGCGGTGGCCTCGCTCGAAAGCGAAGGCATTACCGGTCAGACCTTCGTCCAGATCACCGGCGGCAGCAACGCCAGCCCCGAGCTCGAGGCGCGCGAGGACAAGCGTTATCCGATCATCGCCTCGCGGCCCTCCGGCCTCGAGTCGGTGGTATCCAGCGCTCCCGAGCTGTTCCTCAAGGCGACGGTCGTTGCCGACCGCCTCGCCGCGCTCCTCAGCAATGACAACATCACCGCTTTCACCCAGACGATGCAGCACCTCGACAGCCTGAGCGGCACGCTGGCGGCGCGGGGCGGCGATGTCGACAAGCTGATCGGCAACGCCGCCGGCCTGATTGCCGATTTGCACGAGGCAATCGCGACGGCGAATCGAATGCTCGGCCAGCTCGATCGCACGGTCAACGCCAAGGACGGCGTCGGCGACAAGCTCGCGATGACGCTCCAACAATTCCAGCAGGCCGCCAAGGGGCTGAACGACATGACCGGCGATCTCGACGGGGTGATCCGCGACAATCGCGGCGCGCTGCGAGATTTCGGCCTCCGCGGCCTCCCCCAGGCGGAGCAGCTCATCACCGACGCGCGCGCGCTCGTCACCGAGTTGACGCGGATCGCCGATCAGCTCGAGCGCGATCCGGCGCGCTTCATCTTCGGCGACCGCCGGGAGGGGTACACGCCGCGATGACGGACGATTCCGCAAATTCGACGCGCCCACGAGACGGGCTCCTGGCGCGGCGCGATGTCCTGCGCTTGGCGGCGCTTGCGCCCGTCGTCGCGACGTCGTGCACCAGCTCGCTCCTCGGCGGCGGTGTGCCGCCGCAGCTCTACGTGCTGTCGCGCAAGACGAGTTTCGCGCCGGACCTTCCGATGGTTCGGCGGCAGCTGCTCGTCGAGCGGCCGGACGCCTCGGCGGAGCTCGACACGTCGCGGATCGCCCTGAGCAACACGCCGACGACGCTCGACTATTTCGCCGATGCCGCGTGGACCGACCGCGGCCCAGCAATGGTCCAGCAGCTGCTCATCGAATCCTTCGAGCAGAGCGGCAAGATCACGGCCGTTTCACGCGACGTCGCCGCCTTGCGCGCCGACTATCTGCTGCTGTCGGAGCTGCGCCGCTTCACGGCACTCTACAACGGCGCCAATGCGCCGCCGACGGTCTTCGTGCGCATCCTCGTCCGCCTTGTCAAGATGCCGGACCGCACCATCATCGGCCAGCAAGGTGCCGAGCGCCGCCTCGTCGCGCCGCGGAACGACATGGCGACGATCGTCGAGACCTTCGACGACGCGCTCGGCGGCGTTATGAAGGACCTCGTTGAGTGGACGCTGCGCCGCATGTACGAGGACGGCGGCAGCCGGGCGGAGCCGGGCGGCCTGTCGCCTCGACCAAGGTAAACGGCAAGCATCGAGACGCTTGCGACGCGTGCGTTCTATGGTACATAGCAGGAACGACTGAACGACACGAGATGATGGCCGATCTTACGCGACTGGGCCGTGCCGGACTGGAGAGAATGGCGAGCGCCGGCGACGAGCTCCTGGAGGTGGAGCGCGTCTTGCGCAAGACCGACGACACCATCGTCGGCGAGGCCCTGCGCGATGGCGGCGTCTTCTATCAATGGCATCATTATCCCGAGGGCGACGTCTACGACCCGGAGACGCATGCCCAGTATTTCTATCACGCCCATGCGACCGGGCAGCGGACCGACGAGCACGGTCATTTCCACACCTTTCTGCGGCCGCGGGGCATGCCCGTCGGCGCGGCGCCGCTGCTGCTGCCGGAGCTCGCGATCGCCGACGCGCCGGCGGCGCCGCACGATCCCTTGCTAGCGCCGGTGGCGCAGCCGAATCAGGGCGGCAACAACGACAAGCTCAGCCACCTGATCGGCATCGCTATGGATCGCAACGGATTGCCGTCGCGGCTCTTCACGACGAACCGCTGGGTGACGGGCGAAACCTGGTATTCCGCCGCCGACGTCTGCGCCATGCTCGACCGGTTCAGCGTCGACATGGCGCGGCCGTCGTGGCCGCTCAATCGCTGGATCTCGGCGATGTTTCGCCTGTTCAAGCCGCAAATGGCCGAGCTGCTGCTGGCGCGCGATGCCGCGATCATGAACTGGCGCCGCCGCCACCGCGGCAAGATCCATGTCTTTGAGGACCGTCGGCTCGAGGTCACCTCCGCCCTCGACATCGACGTCGCCGCGCAGATCGAGCTCGTCGCGCTGGCGCTGCGCCGCGCGGCGTAAGGCCGATCTCCGTGGCGGCGTTCCTCGCCGGCTTCAAGTCGGCGTAGTCGGGGCTCCGCCGCCCGGCCGGGTCAGACGATGCCGCGCTCGACGGCCTGGCGGACCAGCACATGGTTCCGGATCATCTGGCTGGCGAATTGGTAGCGCAGCCCGTCGATGCCGTTGATCCGCCGCAACACGGCGCCGCGTGCCGGCTCCGTCAGCTTCTTCAGCGGGAACTGCAGCGACAGCAGGGAGAGGTCCCAGCCCTGCTCGGTCGCGGCGCGCGCAACATCCGCCACCGTGAAGCTGCCGAACTCGTCGCTGGCTGCGCGCGCCGCGGCGAACAGCACGTCCTTGAACGACGTCCCGCTCTGGCTCGTCACCGCGAGGTTGTAGGCCTCCTTGATCTTGCCTTCGGCCTCCTCGGCGGCACGCTCGACGGCGTAGCGCAGATCTTCCTGCTCGACCGTCTTGGCCTGACGCCGCGCCGCGCTGCGCGCCGCGAAGAGCCCGAGCAGCTGCGCGTGATAGGGCAAGCCCTGCGCCAGCTCGACGATCAGGCTGCGCACCTCCGGGGCGAAGCGCAGGCCCGATTTCTCCTCGCCTGCGGCGATGATGCCGTCGAGCTCGCGTGTCGCCATCAAGGGCAGCGGGATGGTGACCAGGGTGCGCTGCAGTGACGGATGCTTGCCGAGCAGGTCGTCGACGTCCTCGGCGACGCCGATGATGAGGATCGTCGCCGGCACCGAGGCGTCCGACATGTTCTTGATCAGCTCGGCGAGCTTGTTCTTCGTCTCGGCGCTGCCGATGCGGTCATACTCGTCGACGACGAAGATCACATGCTTGTCGTGCAGCCGGCTGAGGACGTGGATGAGATCGGCGACGGCGATCTCGCCGGGCCGCAGCAGTTCGTCGAAATTGTCGATGCCGGTGCGCGTCGTGGCGCCGATGCCGTCGGCCAGGAACGTCGCCGGGATCTGCCGCAGGAAGCTGTGGAAGATGTCGTCGAAGGTCAGCTCCGTGCTGCAGGCGAATTTGACGACGAGATAGCCGGCCTCTGACGCCTTGGCGGCAATGATGTTCGACAGTGACGTCTTGCCGCTGCCGCGCTCGCCGTAGAGCACGATATGGGCGCGCTCCTCCTCGATCGCCGAGATGATCCGCTGCAATTGCTTGTAGCGGCCGGAGAATTGCGGCCCCTGCTGCTTCGGGCGCGTCGGCGTGAAGGCCTCGCGCAGGGCGGCGCTCAGCGCCGCGCTGTCGTTGCGCGGCCGCGACTGCATCCAGGGGATGCCGGGCGCTGCGAGGGTGAAGCCCGGCATCTCGCTGGTCGGCGGGCGAGCCTCGGCCGGTTCGGCCTTCGCCGCGGCGGGCGTCTCGGGGCGCGGTGGCGGCGCTGCGTTCGGCGACCATATCGGCACCTCGACCTTCGGCGGCGCTGCCGGCGGGACCTCGGCGATCTGCGGCCGCGGCGGGGCGCTACGCGCTGCGTCCGATCCGCCGGCCGGGCGGACCAGCGGGACGGCCCGGCTGCGTCCGAAACCGTTGTGTCCCGGCTTCGCGCCGGCATGCTCGACCGGGTGGGCGGGTTCGACGCGACGCGGCGGTATCGCGGTCGGGCTGCGCGGGGGCGCCTCGCTGGCGGCCGGCTGCGCATCCTCGGATGCGTCGGCCGCCATCAGCATCGGACGCCGCGCGAACATTTCGGCCTCGATCACGTGCTTCCCGCGCAGATCCATGCTGCGCGGCGGCGGCGGCGGAACGGAGGTCGGCGCAGTTCGCACCATAGCGCCCAATCCCGGCGGGGCGCTGCGCGTCCCGGGCGAGCGGTCGAGCTCGATGAGAGTCGGGACCCGGCCGAGGTCGAGCACGGTGTCGCCCGCGAAGGGATCGCCCGATTCGTGCGGGGCGCGGTCGAGGGCATCACGGCGGCGGCGGCGAAACCAATCCTTGGGGTTGGACATAGGCGCAACCAGTCAGTGAAGGGATGTTTGGACCCGGCCGATGCAATCGCAAATGGCCGGGCCTTGCTCACGCTTCGCTCTAACGGAAGGTTGAGGCAAAGGTTCACGCGACGCCAAAAAAGCCACCGGGCCGGAGTCGGATAAACGGTTCATTTCAATCGTTTGCCATTGGCGCTCCCGCGGGCGTGGCGCGCGGAAGTTGGGTCGATCCGGCGACGCCGGCTCAGGCCGCCTGCTTGGGAAGCTTTTCGGCGATGCCCTGAGTCTGCTCACGGCGGAGTATCTCGCGCCTGATGTCGTCGGGGGTTATCTTCATCTCGGCCCACAGCACGATCAGCTGATAGAGGAGGTCGGCGCTTTCGGAGATCACGGCGGAACGATCCCCGCGCGCCGCGTCGATCACGACTTCGATCGCCTCTTCGCCCAGTTTCTGAGCCATCTTGCTGCGGCCGGCGAGGAACAGCTTCGCGGTCTTCGATACCGCCGGGTCCCCGCCGCGACGCGACAGGACGGCTTCGTACAGTCGGTCGATAGCATCGCTCATGTTAATGACCGGGCTCGTTCGACGGCTTACCTTGTAACACAGGGCAGTTAGGCTCTTAGCCAATCGTGCGAGTAGGCTCTTAGCCGATCGTGCGATGAAAACGGCGGATCTCGTTGAAAATTCCAAGCCGATCATTTCTTTTTCAACCGAGTTAACTCTGTATTCACCGATTTGGCGAAAATTCGAGCGATCGACCATCCGGTCAGGAGCGCGGTGATTATGGCACAGCCGGCATCGGCAACGACGATTGACGCAATCGAGCTCGCGCAGCCCCGGTGGTCGCCGCGGCGGCGCGCCACCATCATCGTAACCTTCGCGACGGTATCGTGGGCGCTGCCGGTCGGCCTCGTCTACGGGCTGTCGCGGATCTTCCTCTAGCCGCGGCTCACCGATCGGTCGGCCTGCGGCGGCTGGCGCGGCAGGAGGACGCGGACGGTCGTGCCCGTTCCGACCGCGCTGGCAAGGCTGAGCGATCCGCCGTGCAGCCGAACCAGGCGATCGCAGATGGCCAGTCCGAGGCCGGTGCCTTCGTGGCTTCTCGCGAGCGTGCCGTCGACCTGCTGAAACGGCTGCCGCACGCGTTCGATATCGCTCTCGGCGATGCCGATCCCGGTGTCGCGTACCGCGATCGCGAAGGCCGAATCGTCCTCTTCCTCGATCGCGACCTCGACACTGCCGCGCGGCGGCGTGAATTTCAGGGCATTGCCGAGGAGGTTAAGCAGGATCTGCTGCAGGCGGCGCTCGTCGCCCAACACGATCGCCTCGCTGTCGCTCGGACGGAAGGTCAATTCCACCTGCCGCTGGTCGGCCTGCGGCCGCAGCAGGCGGACGCCGCGGCGGGCGAGATCAGCAAGGTCGACCTCGTCGAGATCGATCCGCAGATTGCCGCTTTCCGCCGTGATGAAGTCGAGAATATCGCTGATCACCGCCAGGAGATGCCGGCCGCTCTCGTGGATGTCGTTAGCATAGTCGCGGTACCCCGGGATGCTGACCGGGCCCAGCAGCTCGCCGCGGATGATCTCGGCGAAGCCGATGATGGCGTTGAGCGGCGTCCGCAGCTCGTGGCTGATCGTCGCGAGGAAATCGGTCTTCGCGCGGCTGGCTGCCTCGGCTTCTTCCTTGGCGGCGAGCAGTTCCTGTTCGGCCTGCTTGCGCGCGGTGATCTCCTCGACCGTGCCTTCGTAATACAGCAGCGCCCCGTCGGTTGCCCGAACCTCGCGGCAACTTTCGGAGATCCAGATGATGGCGCCGTCACGCCGATAGACCTGCGACTCGAATCCCGAGAGCTGCCCGTTCTGCTGCATTAGGCTGGTGAATTCGTCGCGCCGGCGCGGGTCGACGTAGAGCTGCTGGCTGATGTCGGTCAGGGCCGCGAGCAGCGCCGCCGGGGTCTGGTAGCCGTAGATGCGCGCGAGGGCCGGATTGGCCGTGATGTATCGGCCATCCTCGGTCGTCTGGAAGATGCCCCAGACGGCATGGTCGAAGATCCCGCGATAGAGGCGCTCGGTTTCCGCCGCGGGCGGCTCTTGCGTTCGATCGGACAATTCGGACCCTCTCGGCGGGCAGGCGTGACGCCAATTTCTCACACGAAACAAATGGGCGTAAAATCAATTAGTTACGATTCGACTAAGCCTCTTTATTCGGCATCCTGATGCATCATGCGGCAGGGTGCGATCGAGAGGCTCGGGGCATATGTCGGATCGCCCCTGCTTGGGTGTCTTCGAGGCGAGCGCCGTCGCGGCGAAAGGCGGCAGCGGCGCCTCGATCGCCGGCCCGCAGCCGCGGAAACCGGCGGTCCGTCGCCGCGCGGTGCCGTTGCGTGTCTCGTCGACAGAGGATGAGGAATGGTCGGAGTGAGAGGATTCGAACCTCCGGCTTCTAGCTCCCGAAGCTAGCGCTCTACCAGGCTGAGCTACACTCCGACGCCGGGCGGGGCGGAGCTATAGCGCCAAGTCCCGGTGGCTGCAACCGCTAAACCGCCCGCGGCGAAAGCAGCGCCCGACGCCGGTATCGAAGCGGTCAGTAAGCGCGCGCGACCGAGAAATCGACAGCTTCGATGAGGGCGCGCTTTTCCGGCCCGTCGCGGAAGAGATCGAGGGCGCTGCGGGCGAGTCCGCCATAGTCGCGCGCACGCTCCAGCGTGTCGCGCAGCGCCCCGTGCTTGCGCAGCAGCTGGACGGCGTGCTCGAGGTCGCCGGGCTTTTGATCGAGCTCCTCGAGCGTGCGGCGCCAGAACGGGCGCTCGGCCTCATCGCAGCGCGCGAAGGCGAGGACGATCGGCAGGGTGATCTTGCCTTCGCGGAAATCGTCGCCGATCGTCTTGCCGAGTGCCGCCTCGTCGGCCGAATAATCGAGCATGTCGTCGACCAGCTGGAAGGCGATGCCGAGGTTGCGGCCATAGGATTCGAGGGCGAGCTCCTCCGCCTCGGGCCGGTCGCAGACGACGGCGCCGATCTTGGACGCGGCGGCGAAGAGCTGCGCCGTCTTGGCGCGGATCACCGCGAGATAGGCCTCCTCGTCGGTCGTCGTGTCGTTCGAGGTCACCAGCTGCAGCACCTCGCCTTCGGCGATCACCGCCGAGGCATGCGACAGGATGGCGAGAACCTTCAACGAGCCGTCCTCGACCATCAGCTGAAAGGCGCGGCTGAACAGGAAGTCGCCGACCAGCACCGACGGCTTGTTGCCCCAGACCGAGTTGGCGGTGGCGAGGCCGCGGCGCAGGTCGCTCGCGTCGACGACGTCATCGTGCAACAGGGTTGCGGTATGGATGAACTCGACGGCGGCGGCGAGCGCGACATGGCGCGGTCGGGCGTCGTCGGTGGGGCGATAACCGCACATTCTTGCGGCGGCGAGGGTCAGCATCGGGCGCAGCCGCTTGCCGCCGGCCGCGACGATATGCCCGGCGAGCTGCGGGATCAGCGCCACGGGGCTCTGCATGCGCTCGAGGATCAGCGTGTTGACGCCGGCGAGGTCCGTCCGCAACAGCTCGACGAGACGGTCGAGGCTCGCCGCCGGTTTGCTCGCTTCCAATCGCACGCCGGCAACAATCGTCACTGACAACTCCCGTTGCGACACATCGGCCGCGTCCTGCCGATACCGCCCCGGCACGGCTCGCCGCTTGACGGACAGCGGCACTGCAGCGAGCATAGATGCCTCATGCCGACGGTCAAGCCTGCGCCGCAGCGAGAGGACTTATATATCGGATGGCAGCCGCCGGCCAATGAAGGAACTCGCCCGCACCAACGACGCCGTCCGCTTGTCCTGGCTCCAGGCGCTGCTGGAGGAAGCTGGGATTGCCGCGCTCGTGCTCGACGGTTTCACCAGCGTCGTTGAAGGCAGCATCGGCGCCATCCCGCGGCGCCTGATGGTCGCGGACGCGGATCACTTTCGCGCGACGGCATTGCTGGATGCCGCCGAGCGCGACCTGGCGGCCGGGAACCCGCAATGAGCGCAGCGCCGCCGTCCTACAGCGAGGACCGGCTGCTCGGCGGCCGTATCGCCCTGCGTCAGCCGACGACCGGCTACCGCGTCGCCATCGATCCGGTGTTCCTCGCGGCGGCGGTGCCGGCCGAGGGAACGGAGCATGTCCTCGACATGGGCTGCGGCGTCGGCGCTGCCGCGCTCTGCCTTGCCATGCGCGTGCCGGGCTGCCGCGTCACCGGCATCGAGTTCCAGCGCGATCTCGTGCACCTCGCCGGCGACAACATCGAGCTGAACGGGCTGTCGCTGCGCCTCTCGGTGATGCTCGGCGATCTCGTGCATTTGCCGCCGCGCCTCTCGCCGGGGGCGTTCGACCATGTGATGGCGAATCCGCCGTATCTCGAGGCCGGGGCGGCGAGCGCGCCGCCAGACGCGAGCAAGGCCGCCGCCAATCTCGAGGGCGCGGCCGATCTCGCCACCTGGGTTCGTGTCGCTCTTGCGATGGTCCGTCCGAAGGGGACCGTCACCTTCGTTCATCGCGCCGATCGGCTCGAGGATCTGCTGGCGCCGCTCGCCGGCCGCGCCGGCGGCATCGTCGTCTATCCGCTGTGGGCGGGCGCCGGCAAGCCGGCGCGGCGGGTCGTCGTCCGGGCGCGCAAGCACATCGCCACTCCGACCATTCTCTCGCCGGGAATGATGCTGCATGACGCGGCCGGCCGGTTCACGCCCGAGGCCGAGGCGATCCTGCGCGACGCCGCGCCGCTCGTGCTGTGAAAGCTCCGGGCGGCGATTACCGACGCCCTGGTGCCCGGCAATGCGCGTCACCATCTGGTTGAGCCATGGGCATTCGCGACCTTCTCCGTCATCTGCCGATCGAACGGTATCGCAACCCGGCTCCCGTGGTCGCGGTGCTGCGGCTGCACGGCGTCATCGGCGGGCGGGGCGCGCGGGCGCTGACCCTCGCCGGCAAGGCGGCGGTGATCGAGCGAGCCTTCAAGACCGCCGGCCTCGCTGCCGTCGCGCTGTCGATCAACTCGCCGGGCGGCTCGCCGGTGCAGTCGTCCTTGATCTTCCGGCGCATTCGGCAGCTCGCCGAGGAAAAGGGCGTGCCGGTCCTCGCCTTCGCCGAGGACGTGGCAGCTTCGGGCGGCTATTGGCTCGCCCTCGCCGGCGACGAGATCTATGCCGAGGACGCCTCGATCCTTGGCTCGATCGGCGTCGTCAGCGCCGGCTTCGGCTTCAGCGATCTGTTGCGCCGGCTCGGCATCAGCCGGCGCCTCTACACCTCCGGCGAGAGCAAGGCGTTGCTCGATCCCTTCCTCGCCGAGGACCCGCGGGGCGTTGAGCGGTTGACGGCCGTGCAACAGGACATCCACGACGGCTTCAAGGACGTCGTCCGGCAGCGCCGCGGCGCGCGGCTCAAGGGCGAGGATGCGACGCTCTTCACTGGCGACATCTTCACCGGCCGCCGCGCGCTCGGGCATGGTCTGATCGACGGCATCGGCGATCTGCGCGGCACGCTGCGCGCCCGCTTCGGTTCCGACGTGCAGCTGCGCCTCCTCGAGGAAAGGCGCCGTTTCCGCTTCGCTCTGCCATTCCTGCCGCGCAGCCGCACCGAATTCGCCGCCCGACCTGGCGAGTTCGTCGCCGATCTCCTGGCGAGCGTCGAGGAGCGGCTGTTCTGGAACCGCTTCGGTCTCTAGCGCCGGCTGGCCCCAGCGCCGCTTCTTGACCCCTCCCGCGCCCTCCCGTAAACCTCAGCGATGCTCGGCCTCAGCTTCGGCAAGCTCCTCGTCCTCGCGCTGCTCATCCTCGCTATCTGGTACGGCTTCAAATACGCCGGACGGGTGGAGCAGGTCCGGCAGGCGGTGAAGCGCGCCCGCGCCGCCGCCGCCGGGCAGCAGCGGGGCGGCGGCGCCCAGCGCCTGCAGGCCGAGGACATGGTCAAATGCCGCGCCTGTGGCACCTATGTCGCGGCGCACGGCGCCGGCAAATGTGGACGGACGGACTGCCCCTGGCAGGCAACAAACCGGTAACGAAAGATCCGAACCGGCTTCTCTTCACAGAAGCCGCCTTCATATAAACTGCTTGCGATTAGTCCAATTCAGACATACAATGTCCGTTCTTGTCGAAACGGGAGCGGCGCGTTGCAGGTCCTTTTATCGTCATCCCAGCGCACATCGATCCGGGTCGGGCCCCGCCTGCATTTCGCCTGCACAAACAGACGGAGCGAGATGCCTGCCGAGACTGCCGCCGAGGCGGGCAAACCGGCCGACGCGAGCGATACCCTACCGCGTCCGCCCTTGCCCGGCTTGGCTCGGCCTGCATCCGGCCTGTATTAACACGCCAAAGCGCATGGTCGCGGCGCCGCTCCGGACCAGGCTGCCGTCATGAGTGGCTGCGCGACGGCGACGCCGACGGCGGGGCCATGATCCCCTGGCCCGGCCGACTCGCCGCATTGACCCCCTCCGGTGCCGCCATTATGGTGCGCCGCAACGTGAAACGCCTTTCGGAACAAATAAATGGCGGCCTCAGGCGCCCTTTCCTCCAGCAGTTTCCAGTCGCTGATCCTGCGTCTGCAGTCTTATTGGGCGGCGCAGGGCTGCGTCATTCTGCAGCCCTATGACGTCGAGGTCGGCGCCGGCACCTTCCACCCGGCGACGACGCTGCGCGCGCTCGGCCCGAAGCCCTGGCGCGCCGCCTATGTCCAGCCGTCGCGCCGGCCGACCGACGGGAGGTACGGTGAGAATCCGAACCGGCTGCAGCACTACTATCAGTTCCAGGTGATCCTCAAGCCGGCGCCCGCCGACAGCCAGGCGCTCTATCTCGGCAGCCTCGCGGCGCTCGGCATCGACACGTCGATGCACGACATCCGCTTCGTCGAGGACGACTGGGAGAGCCCGACCCTCGGCGCCTGGGGCCTCGGCTGGGAGGTCTGGCTCGACGGCATGGAGGTCAGTCAATACACCTATTTCCAGCAGGTCGGCGGCATCGAATGCGATCCCGTCTCGACCGAGCTGACCTACGGGCTCGAGCGGCTGGCGATGTACGTCCAGGGCGTCGAGAACGTCTACGACCTCGACTATAACGGCGTCGAAGGGCCGGGCCATATCGCCTACGGCGACATCTTCCTGCGCGCCGAGCGTGAGTTCTCTGCCTATAATTTCGAGCACGCCAATACCGAACGGCTTCTCGCGCATTTCCGCGACGCCGAGGCCGAGTGCGCCGCGCTGATCGACAAGGGCCTGGCGCTGCCGGCCTACGACCAATGCATCAAGGCGAGCCATTTCTTCAATTTGCTCGACGCGCGCGGCGTGATCAGCGTCACCGAACGCGCCGCCTATATCGGCCGCGTCCGCGCCCTCGCCAAGTCCTGCTGCGAGGCTTGGCTCGCGGGCGAGATGCCCCCGGGGATCGGTCAATCCCGATGAGCGAGCTTCTCCTCGAGCTCTTCTCGGAAGAGATCCCGGCGCGCATGCAGGCGCGCGCGGCCGAAGATCTGCGTCGCATCGTCGTCGAGAAACTGGCGGCGGCGCAGCTCGTGCATGGCGAGGCGCTGTCGTTCGTGACGCCGCGCCGTCTCGCGCTCGTCGTCAAGGGCCTGCCGGAAGCGCAGCCCAACGTCTCCGAGGAACGTCGCGGGCCGCGCGTCGGAGCGCCCGACAACGCGGTCCAGGGCTTCCTCAAATCCGCGGGGATCGCCTCGCTCGCCGAATGCGAGGAACGCGACACCGGCAAGGGGATTTTCTACTTCGCGGTGATCCGCCGCGCCGGACGCCCGACCGCCGAGCTGCTGCCCGAGCTGCTGCGTGCCGCGATCGTCGAGCTGCCATGGCCGAAGTCGATGCGCTTCCCGGCCGCCTCCTTCCGCTGGGTGCGACCGCTGGTCAGCGCGATCTGCCTCTATGACGGCCAAGTTCTCGAGCTCGACCTCGACGCGGTGCCAGTCGGCGCCGCGACCGCGGGTCATCGCTTCATGAGCCCGGCGCCGCTGATTGTGCGCGATTTCGCCGATTATGCCGAGAAGCTGCGCGCCGCCTATGTCGTGCTCGACCCGGCGGTGCGGCGGCAGAAGATCGCCGACGATCTCGCCCGCGTCGCGAAGGAGGAGGGCCTCCGCGTCAAGGAGGACATCGGGCTGCTCGACGAGGTGACCGGCCTCGTCGAGTATCCTGTCGTCCTCGCCGGCACGATCGACTCGGCCTTCATGGAGCTGCCCGCCGAGGTGCTGACGACCACGATGCGCTCGCACCAGAAGTATTTCGCGACGCTCGACGACGCCGGCCGTCTCGCGGCGAAATTCCTCTTCGTCGCGAACAACATGACCGTCGACGGCGGCGCCGCCATCGTCGCCGGCAACGAGCGCGTCCTGCGCGCCCGCCTCGCCGACGCCAAGTTCTTCTGGGAGCTCGACCGCAAGTCGCGCCTCGAC
>JAQGID010000458.1 GCA_028291405.1 Rhodospirillales bacterium
AAGACCCGACAAGGGGTTCACTACGCCGACGTCATTGAAAAACTTCATCACAATCAGGTCGAGAAGCTAGGCAAACACAAGGACGACTCCCCGCTGCAACTCGAGCCGCTCCCGATTCCGGCGCCGCCGCGGCGATTGCGCGACGCAACACATCTTCGCTTTGTCGCGACCCTCCCTTGCATCGTTTGCGGGCGCACGCCGAGCCACGCGCATCATCTTCTGTTTGCCCAGCCGAGGGCGATGGGGCGGAAGGTGAGCGATGAATGGACCGTCCCGCTATGCCTGCTTCACCATCGCGCCCTCCACGATAGGGGCAACGAGGGGCAGTGGTGGAAGGAGCAGCGGATCGACGCCATAGTAGAAGCGGAGGTCCTGTGGGAACGGAGCCGAAACGATCGCGAGGGGCGCGGTGAAAAATCACGGATTGCAGGTGAGCGAGTTGCTTCAGCGACACCGATACAACGAACCCTCTCGACTGAAAGTAATGTTAGCGGCGCCCGAGGGTTTGAGGAGGTCAAATGATGAGACCTGAGGGGCCGCGACTGGTAAACGATGACGCCGACAGTCCGATGCACATCGTGCGTTCCTTCAAGGCGGCCCCAAGAGGGACGTTCCGCCTCCCGGTGGGAACGCGTCACGGGGGATCTAACCTTCCCCGTGACGCGTTAGAACCGTGGGAGGACCGCCATGCGCCATATAATTGGGCTGCCAGGGTTTGCCACACTTTCTGCGTGTGGGGGCCCAGCCGGTCCACGCCTAGGACGTTCCCGGATAAGCGAGCGCGAACTGCGTCGGGTGGGGATGGCAGGTCGCCTAGATCTATCCCGAAGACTCGCGGGATCGTCAGCAGGTGCTGGCGTTTGCGGGAAGAGCCGCGATCGATATGAGACAATGACAAGTGGGTCGGACGCATTGCCGACGAGTTGTGCCACATGCCCAGCGTGGTAATCCGCGGCGCGCGCCCGCGCCCTATCGATCATGCCTGGCAGCTGGCCTATCGCGTCGCCTATGGGCTCGCCTTGATTTGGTGGTTCCTGCGTCGGCCACAGTACAACGGCGCTCTTATGGCGGTGTGGCACGGCGGCGAGATTCTGATGCTCTCGACGTCCTATCGGCGGGGCATGAACCTGCCCGGCGGCGGCATCCAGCCGGGCGAAAACGCCCAACAGGCGGCGCTGCGCGAGACCGCCGAGGAGATCGGGCTGGTATTAGCGCCGGATCAGCTGCAGTTGGCCGGAGCGATCGCCTTCCGCTTCGAAAATCGCCACGACCACGTGACCATCTTCGAGACCTTCCTTGCCGAGCGGCCCTCGCTGGTGATCGACCACCGCGAGATCGTTGCCGCGTACTTCCGCGCACCGGCGAGTATCAGGCCCGACGAGGTGCCGCCGCATGTCGCGCGCTATCTCGCGGCAAAGCTCGGTCAGGCATCCTCATTGGCCCCATGAAGGCCCGCCGGTCCGCCGCCATGAAATCGGTCGGCCACTCAGCCGCCGCGGCGGAAAAATAGGTCAAGCGATAGAAGCAAGGTTCGCCCGCTGGCTTTCTCCCCGCCGTCGTAGCCATGCTGTTGGCGCCGGGATTCACGCGCATACCTCCAGATTCATCCGTCTGTGCCTTCATCGCAGCTAAGGGAGGCAACCCATCATTTCAGGGAGGGCGCTGTCAAGCCCTGGTACGTCGCGATTAATGATGGGTGCAAACTTGACGGAGCCGCGATGCGCGGACATTGGGACGAGAGCGTGGACCTAGTCTTGGCGCCAAACGTTACCGTGGCGGGAGGACCACCATGCGCCAAATCATTCTGCTGGCAGTGCTCGCGATACTCGGTGCGTGCTACGGGCGGGAGGCCCCGGCAATCCACGTTTACGACTATCCCGGAAAAGCGATCGCTAACTGCGTCGTAGCGGGGTGGCAGGTCGGGACGGCCGGTCACAGCGCCTGCGTCGCCGGCGAAGCGGCCAAGACCTGGCCGTAAGGGGCGTGAACAAGTAAGAGGAATCTCCCGTGCTCACCCCGCCGCGGCGTACCGACGTTACAGTTCATACTGTGCCGCATCGGCGGGCCTTTTTGCTGCGCGTGTCTCACGTGAGGCCGCTCGGCTGAGGGGAGGAAAATGAACAAATATCTTTGATGGCAATCGCGATTGTAGAGCTGGCCGGCGTCGCTTGGGCGGTGATCCGCCTCTATGGGTTGGCGCAGGAGGATACAGCCGACCTTGTGGTCGTGCTATCCGCCTGGGCCCTCTGGCTTGGGGGATGTCATATGGCAAATGACCAGTGCGCGCGGTTACGCTGCTCTCGGGCGCCAGGAATTGTCGCGCCGATGCACGTGCTCGCACCACTCCGCGAGCATGAGGACGCCCCAAAGCGCCATGGCATTGTTGCCGCGACCGGACAATTGCTCTGCCCAGGCGCGGCGCACCGGGACCGGGTCGACGAGTCCATCACGTCCCAGCGACTCGATCGAAAGTCGGTTTTCTGCCCACTCGCGCAATGGACCCACGAGCCAGCGCTCGAGAGGAACCGCGAAACCAGCTTTCGGCCGCTCGAAGAGGGGCGTCGGGACGTAACGTCGCAGGACCTGACGCAGGACGATCTTGCCGCTCGCCTTCATTCGCAGGAACGGGCGCGGCAAGCGGAAGGCGAGCTCGAGAAGGCGATGGTCGAGAAACGGCACCCTTGCTTCGAGCCCAACGGACATGCTTGCCCGATCGATCTTGGTGAGAATGTCGTCCGGAAGATATCCGGTCATGTCGAGCAATTGCATCTTCAGAACCGGATCCGCGATGCCGGCGAGGTCGACAGACTCTGCGGGGCGGGGGTAATCGGGGAGGAGAGAGCCCGGTTCCCAACCCGTCAACAGTGCATCGTGCAACGCCGGTATATCCGGGGTTCCGAAGCAGCGTGAGAGCTTATGCAGCTTATCGCCGATCTGTTGGGGCCGAAGCGTCCGGGGAACGAGTCGGCCGAGACGATCCCAGTCGGTTGGACGCAAGGCGCGGACGATCTTGCCCGCGCTATGTGGAATTCGTCTGAGGAGTTCATGGCGGGCGGCCATGGCATGGCGATTGTACCCGGCGAATACCTCGTCTCCGCCATCGCCGGAGAGGACGACCTTCACCTTTGACCGTGCCAGCTTCGAGACGAGCAGTGTCGGCAGCTGGGACGCGTCGGCGAAGGGTTCGTCGTAGCAGGAAGGCAGCTTGCTCAGCATCGCCAGCGCATCAGCCGGCGCAAAGATCATGTCCTCGTGATCGGTGCCCAGATGCGCCGCGACACGCCGTGCATCGGCTGATTCATCGTAAGCGGCGTCGCTGAATCCGATCGAAAAGCTATGGACACGCGTGCTATCCTCGCTTTGCAGGATCCCTGCGATGGTGGACGAATCGACGCCGCCGGATAGGAACACGCCGACTGGTACGTCGGCTATGGCATGCTGGCGGACAATCGTGCGAAGTAGCGCTTCGGTTTCATCGGTCGCCTCGTCGAGATTGCCGATG
>JAQGID010000459.1 GCA_028291405.1 Rhodospirillales bacterium
CGTCGCTGCAGTTCCTCAAGATCAAGACGATCGACGGCAACCAGGTCGAGGCTGCCTACTGGCTGCCCGAGGGCAGGCAGCCGACGACGCTGGTCGTGATGGTCCACGGCAGCGGCGACAACTATCACAATTCGCCGAATTTCACGCTGGGCGCCGGCCTTGCCGCCAAGGGTTACGCCGCAATGGCGATCAACACGCGGCAGCATGACGAGAACGTCAATACCGACAATTTCCTCGACATCCGTCGCGACATCGAAGGCGCGGTCAGCACCGCCCGCGCCCTCGGCTACCGTTCGCTGGTGCTGCAGGGCCACAGCCTCGGCAACATCCAGGTCCAGTATTATGCCGCGACCAACTGGGACCCCGACATCGAGGCGGTGATCCTGCTCGCGCCGTTCGGCAATCTTCCCTGGAAGTCGCGCAATCTGCTGATCCAGAACGAGCAGAACTTCGCGGCGCTGACCGCCGCGGCGACGCAGGCGCTGAGAGACGGCAAGCTCGGCGACTACCTACCGGTCAAGATGCACTGGTTCACCGGCCAGGAGGTGCCGATGACGGCGCAGCATTTTCTGACCTATCGCTGGGAGCAGACGAGCGTCGCCGACGGCACCTACTGGATCCACCGCATCCCGCACCCGGTCCTCATCGTCCGCGACCAGGCCGATGGCGTCATCCAGCCCTTCGAGCCCTACCAGCTCTTGAGCGCGGCGCATTCCGACGGTTCGCTGGTCCGCAGCGTCGCCTATGTCCCGCTGCCCGATCCTGGCAAGACGCCGAGCCTCGAGGGCCATTCCTTCGTCGGCAACGGCGACCGGCTGATCGACACGGTCTCGTCCTGGCTGGCGGAGCAGCATCTGTGAACGGGCCCGAAAAGCGCACGCTCGAAGAGCGGCTGCGCGAGGTCGAGGACCGGCTGGCGATCTACAATCTCGTCGCCGCCCATCCGCCGAGCGCCGACACCGCGGCCAGCGAGTTCATCGCCGCGAGCTGGACCGAGGACGGCATCTTCGATCGCGAGATCGCCAAGGACAGCGGCCGCACGGCGATCGCCAACGGCGTGCTCGCCCCGACACATCAGGCGGCGATCGAGGGCGGCATCGCGCATTTTGCCGGCCTGCCGCATGTCGCGATCTCCGGCGACACGGCGATCGTCACCTCCTATCTCCAGATCATCGTGCCCGAGACCGTCGGCGCGACTGTCGCGATCTCCGGCCACGGCGCATCCAAGGGCTTCCGCCTGCATCGCGTCTCGGCGAATCGCTGGGAGCTGGTGCGCGGGCCGGACGGCTGGCAGATCAAGCGCCGCACCCTGCGCCCGATCGGCACCGCGGCTGCCCGCCGCTTGCTACGCCAGGGGATCGAACCGGAGGGCTGATCCGCGACCCCTCAGTCCGTCGATCAACCCGAGGTGACTGGCGCTACGGCGCGGCGGCGCTAGACCACCGCCGCGTCGCCGAGCCGGTGGCCCTTGAAACGCGCCCCGCACATCCGGGCGAGGACGAAGGCGGTGGCGCAGCCGATCGCCAACGGCAGGATCGGCGAGATGAAGATCTGCTCCACCGAGAAATGCATGCTGACCAGCTGGGCGCCGACCATCGGCCCGAGGATGGCGCCGAAGCGGCCGATCGAGCTGGCCCAGCCGGCGCCGTTGGCGCGGATCGCCGTCGGGTAGATCAGCCCCACCGCGGCGCTGAGGCCGAGCTGGATGCCGATGATGCAGAAGCCGGTCATGAAGACGGCCGCGCCGATCATGACGACCGACAGGCCCGGCGACCCGATGACATAGACGAACGGGCAGGCAATCAGGAAGAAGGCGGCAAGGACGATGATCCCGATGCGGTCGAGGAGGCGGCTGGCGACCAGCGCGCCGACGACACCGCCGACGTCGTACATCGCGGTCGCGGTGCCCATCTCGGAGACCGACATGCCGAGATCGCGGAACAGGATCGGCATCCAGCTGTGCAGGAAGAAATTGACCATCAGATTGACGATGTAGAGCAGCCAGATCGCCAGGGTGATCCCGGCGAGCCCGTTGCTGAAGAGCTGCTTGACGAGGAAGCCGGACTTCTTCGGCCCGTCCTCGGGGATGACGAATTGCGTATCGCTGCCGATCGCCACGCCCGGTCGCAACGCCTGGACGAGCTTGACGATCTTGTCGCGCGACTTGCGCTGCAGCACGAGGAACTTGATCGATTCCGGCAGGAACAGATACTGGATCGCGGCGATGACGATCGGCGCGATCCCGCCGATGTAGAACAGGATCTCCCAGCGATAGCCATGGCCGAGGATCGCGGTCACCGCAGCCGGCAGCATCGAGCCGAAGGTGACGCCGAGATACATCAGGACGATCAGCGTCGCCCGCACCCGCTTGGGCGCGAACTCGGCATTGAGCGCGATGCAATTTGCCGGCAGCCCGCCGAGGCCGAGGCCGGTGATGAAACGCAGCACGATGAGCTCGTCGACCGACGTCGCGAAGGCGGCAACCAGCGTGACGACGCCGTAGAGCAGGCTGGCCCAGATGATCGCCGGGCGGCGCCCGAACCGGTCGCCGACATAGGCGAAGATCGGCCCGCCGAACAGCATCCCGAAGAGGCTGGCGCTGAACACCGGGCCGAGGGCGGCGCGATCGAGATGCCAGGACTGAACGAGGCCGGGCCCGGCGAGCGAGACCGCCTGGAGATCGTAGCCGTCCGAGAGCATCACCAGGAACGACAGCAGCACGATCTTGACGTTGAAAGCGCTGACCTGACGCTCGTCGACGAGCCTGGTAATGTCGATGATCCCGGATTGAGCCATTTCTTCCTCCCCCTGCGCCTGCAATTTTGCGGCTATTCTATCGACGCGGGCGTCCGGCGTCTCTAAATTCTCCTGCAATCGTCGCTCGACTGCCGCGGGGGAGGACCATGAAGACCATCGCCATCGAGGAGCATTTCATCACCCCGATGTACCGGGAAAAGGTCTCGGCGAACGAGTTTCGCAATTTCTATCTGAACTCGCGCAGCCAGCAGATCGGCCATAATATCTCCGAGCAGAACATGGATCTCGGCGAGCAACGCCTCGCCTACATGGACGCCGCCGGCGTCGACGTCCAGGTGCTCTCCTTCGGCTCGCCGGGGCCCCAGGGCTTCGACGCGCAGACCGCGATCCCGATGGCACGCGACGCCAACGACCGGCTGTTCGAGGCGATGCAGGCCCACCCCGACCGTTTTGCCGGCTTCGCCGCACTGCCCACCGCGGCCCCCGACGTCGCGGCCGACGAGCTCGAGCGCTGCGTCACCAAGCTCGGCTTCAAGGGCACGATGATCCACGGCCACACGCAGGGCAGCTTCCTCGACGAGCGGCAATACTGGCCGATCTTCGAGCGCGCAGAGGCGCTGGACGTGCCGATCTACCTGCACCCGACATATCCGCATCCCGACGCGATCAAGGCCTATTTCTCGGGCTACGAGGAGCTGGCGCGCGCCGGCTGGGGCTTCGCGATCGACACCAGCTGCCATTTCCTGCGTATCGTCTTCGCCGGCGTCTTCGACGCCTATCCAAAGCTGCAGATCATCCTCGGGCATCTCGGCGAGGGATTGCCCTTCGCGATGCACCGGCTCAACGACCATACCTACCAGGCGGCGGCGAAGCGCGGGCTGGAACGCACGCCGCTCGAGTACCTCAAGCAGAACATGCTGGTCACCACCAGCGGCAACTGGTACCCGCCGGCGTTCCTCTGCACCCTGCTGGCGCTCGGCGCCGACAACATCCTGTTCGCCGTCGACTGGCCCTACGAGCCGAATACGACCGCGATGAAGTTCCTCGACGAGCTGACGATCAGCGACGTCGACAAGGAAAAGATCGCGCACGGCAACGCCGAGCGCATCCTGCGCCTGTAATCCTCGAAAAGAAGGGCGTTCCAATGACCGCATTCGTCGCGACCGCGGAGACAAAATCCGACCGCTCCTTCCTCGAGGTCTGGCTGATCACGATCGGCCATGCCCTGACGCATTGGTATCCCGCGACCTTTTACCTGCTGCTGCCGGTCATCGGCCGCGAGCTCGACCTCAGCTACAGTGAGATCGGGCTGATCCTGACGTTTCAGTCGCTCGCCGGCGCGATCTCGAACCTGCCGGGCGGCATGGTCGTCGACATGGTCGGGCGCAAGGGTCTGCTCCTCGCCGTGTCGCTGTTCTGGATCGGCTTCCCCTACCTGCTGATGGGGTTCTCGCACAGCTATTGGATGCTAATCGCCTGCGTCACGCTGGTCGGGATCGGCAACAATCTCTGGCACCCGGCGGCGATCCCGATGCTGGCGCAGCGCTTTCCCGAGCGTAAAGGCCTCGTCCTGTCGCTGCATGGCATGGGCGGCAACGTCGGCGACGCGCTGGCACCGCTGGCGGCCGGCGCGCTCCTCGCGGTGGTCGGCTGGCGCAGCGTCGTGACGCTGAACGTCGTCCCCGGCGCGATCATGGCGACGCTCATCCTGCTCTACCTCGGAATGCGCCAGCCGGTCGAGGCGCCGCAGAGCGCGCCGACCAAACGCCGCGACTACGCACACGATTTGAAGCTGCTGCTGCGCAATCCGGTCCTCATCACCCTCGCCGCGAGCTCGGCCTTTCGCTCGATGACGCAGAGCGCGCTGCTGACCTTCCTGCCGCTTTACCTGGCGCATGAGATGGACTACTCGCCGCTGTGGACCGGCGTCGGGATGTTCGCGATGCAGGCGGCCGGCTTCGCGGCATCGCCGATCGCCGGCCATCTTTCGGACCGCATGGGACGACGGCAGATCGTGATGTCCAGCATGGCGATGACCTGCGTCGTCCTGGTCTTCATGGCCTTCGCCGGCGCCTCGAGTGCCTTCGTGCTGTTCATCGCGCTCCTCGGCTTCTTCCTCTATGCGATCCGCCCCGTGCTGCAGGCCTGGCTGCTCGACGCCACGCCGCGATCGCTGGCCGGCACCAGCATCGGCGTGCTGTTCGGCGTCCAGGCGGCAGGCGGCGCGATCGGTCCCATCGTCGCCGGCATGCTCGCCGACCGCTACGGGCTGATTTCGACCTTCTATTTCCTCGCTTTGACCATTGTCGTCGCCAATTTCTTCATCTTCTTCACCCCCGTGCGGCCGGCGGTGGCCGCGCCCGAGCCGAAAACCGCCTGACCGGCCGCAGCGCACCGCCCGAAACCGACGCAACGACGCCGTTCCGATCAGCACGGTAGACAAATCCGCGTCGTTTCGGCTTCCATCCGGCTCGAGCCGCCGAAAAGTCCGCACGACGGTCCGTCGCGACCGTCGGCGGCCGCTACCCGTCGAATTTCGCAAGGGACCACCATGACGATCTGGCAGACCGAACGGCTCGGCCCGGCGCCGCATATCGCGATCGATTATGCCGGCAGCGGGCCGCTCGTCGTCCTGCTCCACGGCGTCGGCGGCAATCGCGGCAACTGGCACGACCAGCTGCCGGCGCTCGCGCCGCATTTCACGGCGGTCGCCTGGGATGCCAGAGGCTGGGGCGAGAGCGACGATTACGACGGGCCCATGCGCTTTGCCGATATCAGCGACGACCTGCTGCGCGTCATGAAACGCTTCCGGGCGAAGCGCGTGCATCTCGTCGGCCTCTCGATGGGCGGCCGGATCTGCCTCGACTTCTATCGCCGGCATACGGAGCACGTCGCGACGATGGTGCTCGCCGGCGTCAGCGTCGGGCTGCACGACATGGTGGCGCCGGAGAAGCGCAAGGAAGCGCTCGACGCACGCCGCGGCGCGTTCCTCGCCGGCAAGCCGCTGAGCGAGATGGCGCGCGACCTCGCGCCGTCGCTCGTCAGCCCCACCGCGAGCCCGGAGATCGTGGGGCGCGCCGCCGAGTCCCTGGCGGCGCTGCACCGCGACTCCTACATCAAGGCGCAGGAGACGATCACCGCCCATACCGATTTCATCCCCTACAACGAGATCGTCGTCCCGGTGCTGGTGATCGGCGGCGAGGACGATAGTGTCGCGCCGCCGGCGCTCGCCCGCCACATCGCCGCCGAGGTGCCGAACGCCCGCCTCGCCCTGCTGCCGGAATGCGGCCATCTCAGCAACATCGAGAAGCCGGCGATCTTCAACCGCCTGATCCTCGACTTCCTGCGCGAGAAGCGCCGCTGAACCGCCGCTCCGTCCGCCGACGGATTGGACCTCCTGACCACCGAGGCTCCGCTCTCCGCATTTGATTGAGCGATTCCGTTCGATCGGCGAATCCCCTATGGTTCAGGTGCGTTCGCCGCTCCGGTTCGGGCATCGGCGGGCGCCAACGAAGTTCAAGGGGGGACCCGTCCGTGACATTCCGCTGGACCACCGCCACCGCATCCCGGCTCTGCCTCGCCGCCGCCGTCCTGCTGCTCCTGACCCCCGTTGCGCCGGCAGCGGAGCCGGTGCCGCTGACGATCGTCATCTTCAGCGCTCCCTCGCTCGGCGCCTTCCTGCCCGAGATCATCACGAAGAAGTCTCTGGATAGGCCCAACGGGCTCGCGATCAAATTCGAGGCGCGGCCGCCGGACGCCTATGCGACGCAATTCAACGCCGGCGAGTTCGAGATCGGCGGCAGCGCGGCCGTCCTCACCGTGGGCCTCGCCGATACGCGCGGCGTCAAGGTGAGCTACCTCTTCAATCTCTTCGACTACTGGGGCGCCGTCGTGACGCAGCGGCCCGGCATCAAGACGCTGGCCGATCTCAAGGACAAGGAGCTGGCGGCCGCCAAGGGCACGACGAACTACTCGATGTTCGAATGGTTCGCCCGCCAAAAAGGCCTCGACACCGCCGCGCTCAAGGTCGTCAACACGGCGACCGCTGGGCTTGTCGGCTACGCCCTCGCCGACCGTGCCGACGCGGTGCAGCTATGGGAGCCCGCCTATTCGCTGCTCACGGCGAAACGGCCGGAGATCCGCACGGTCGATTTCGACATCGCCGGCCAGTGGCGCGCCGCCGGCCGCGGCGCCCATATCCCCTATCTCGGCGTCGCGGCGCATCAGTCGTGGGTCGCCAAACACCCGGAGCTGGTGCAGCCGCTCTACAAGACCTATGCCGCCGCCGCCGATTTCGTCGCGAAGAATCCGGCCGAGGCGGCGGCGATCATCGCCGGCTCGGGCGATGCCGGCGATCGCGCCGCGCTGCAGAAGCTGATCGAGGACAAGCAGCGGCTCGGCATGAACCTCGCCTCGGCCGGCGCGCTGACCAACGACATCAAGCTGGTCTATCGCGCCGGCATGTCGCTCGGCCTGCTCAACGCGATGCCGAACGACGCGACGATCTATCAGGGCGTGTTGAACTGATGCTGCCGCCGCCGGACGCGCCGACGCGCGGCACGTGGCGGAACGGGCCGCGCTGGAACTACGAGGGCGTCGTCGCCCTCGTCGGCCTCGCCGTCGCCTGGCAGATCGCGTCCTATTTCTTCCCGCCGTTCCTGTTTCCCCCGGTGCCGGCGATCGCGGCGCATGTCCTCGACATCTTCCTCTCGGGCAAGACGCTGCTCGACGTCATGGCGACGGCCCTGCGGATCCTCGCCGGCCTCGCCGGCGCCTTCGTGCTCGGCGCCGCCATCGCCGTGCTGATGGGCCGCGCGCCGCGCTTCTCGCGCTATGCCTATCCGCTGCTCAATTTCAACCAGGGGGTCCCAGCGCTCTCCTGGGTCGTCATCTCGATCATCTGGTTCAAGGGCACCGAGTTCCGCATCTTCTTCATCATGCTGATGACGACGCTGCCCGCCTTCACCTTCCAGATCCTCGATTCCTATCGCGCGATGTCGAAGGACCTGCTGGAAATGACGCTGTCGTTCCGCCCGTCGCGGCTCGATCTTCTGCGGACGCTGGTCTGGCCGAGCGTCCTCCCCGGCATCCTGACCGCGTGGAAGGTCAATCTCGGCAATGCCTCGCGCGTCGTCGTCGTCGCCGAGCTGGTCGGGGCGACCGGCGGCGTCGGCTATCAGCTGCTGTTGCAGCAGCAGGTCTTCGACATGGCCGGCGCGATCGCCTGGACGATCGTGCTGGTGATCTTCGTGCTGCTGGCACAGCGCATCATTGATCTGCTCGAGACCTGGCTGCTGCGCTATCGGCCGGTGGCGGAACGCACGTTATGACGCAGCCCGAGGCGACCAAGGCCGGCGAGATCGTCTTCGACGACGTCAGCAAGTCCTTCACCAGCCCCGAGCATCGCGATTCGCCGTTCTACGCCGTCCGCAACCTCAGCTTCACGGTCGGGCGCGGCGAGCTCGTCGCCGTGCTCGGCAAGACCGGTTGCGGCAAGTCGACGATGTTCAACCTGCTCGCCGGGCTGGCGCGGCCGTCGTCCGGCAAGGTGCTGGTCCACGGCCATGATCCCTATGCCGAATTCGCCTGGTTCCGCGGCAAGGTCGGCATCGTCTTCCAGAACGACCGGCTGATGCCGTGGCGCACCGCGATCGAGAACGTCGCGCTCGGCCTCGAGCTCAACAAAGTGCCGTCAGCCGAGCGCCTAGCGATCGCCGCGGAATGGCTCGCCCGCCTCGGCCTGCGCGGCCACGAGCACGACTACCCGCACGCGTTATCGGGTGGCATGCGGCAGCGCGTCAGCATCGCCCGCGCCTTCTCGATCAAGCCCGACATCCTGCTCTGCGACGAGCCCTTTTCGGCGCTCGACGAGGTCACCGGCAACGCCTTGCGCGGGGAGTTCCGCGACCTCGTCCGCGAGACCCGCGCCACCGGCATCTTCATTACCCATTCGATCGGCGAGGCGCTCACCCTCGGCCACCGCATCCTGGTCTTCCAGCGGCCGGCGCGCATCGCCTACGAAGCGGTCCTCGGCGGCACCCCGGAAGACGAGATCCGCGCGGAGATTCTTCGCGTTATGGGCGACGTCGAAGCGGCGTGACGATCGGCCGGATGGCGGCTGCCGCGAACGCGCGCCGTACCGTCGGATCCAGGGCGCGACGCGTCGGAGCAGCCTTCGCTTGCTTTCACCGCGCCAATGCCCACCTTCCTGATGTCGCGCGCGACGCGGCGCGACGAACCCCTTCGCCCGGCAAAACCTGCTAGGATATCGTATGCATCGATCGATCCGCCGCCCCCTCCGCCTCGCGCTGTTCACCTTTGCCTGCGCCGTCGCGAGCTTCGCCGCCGCGGCGCAGGATTCGCCGGAATCGCTCGACGAATCGCTGCAGCGCTGCCTCGCGGCCAGTGGGCCGACGGTGGTGATCACCGCGAGCTGCAGCGCGGCGATCGATTCGAACCGGCTGACGCCCAAGGGTCTTGCCGCCGCGCTCGTCGTGCGGGCCAGCGCCTTCAGCGATTCCGACCGGCCGGATCTCGGCCTGCCCGATGCCGACCGCGCGCTGGCGATCGATCCCTCGCTGCTTCTCGCCCATAGCGTCCGCGCCGATCTCCGCGCCAAGCTGCGCGACTACAAGACGGCGATCGAGGACCTCGACGCCGTCTTGACGCAGGTACCGGACGACACGCGGACGCTGCGCCGCCGCGCGACGTTCCGCGACTGGCTCGGCAATCACCAGGGGGCGATCGACGATTTCAACACTTCGCTGCAGATCGCGCCCGATGCCTCGGCCTATGTCGGGCGGGCGATCGCCTACAAAGAGAGTGGCGATTCCGACCGGGCGATGCAGGACGTGGCGAAGGCGCTGGAGCTCTCGCCCGACGATCCGACGGTCTTTTACGAACGCGCCCAGCTGCGCTTCAAGAGCGGTGATTTCGCCGGCGCGGCAACCGATTTCGCGACCGCCGCCGACGACCAGAAGAGCGACGGCTATGTCGCGATCTGGGCCTATCTCGCTGCCGTGAGGAGCGGTGCGCCCGATGCCGCGAAAGCCCTCGCGGCGCGCGCCGATCGGCTGGAGCCCAAGGATTGGCCCGGGCAGATCATCGAGCTCTACCTCGGTCGCCGCGAGCCCGATGCGGTCAAGCCGCCGAGCGGCGGCCACATCCCGTGGATGACCGACGGGTATCGCTGCGAGGCGGATTTCTACCTCGGCGAATATTATCTGCTGAAAGGCGATGCGGCGGCGGCCCGGCCGCTGCTCGAAGCCGCCGCCAACAGCAAGATCGCCGAGTTCATCGAGCCTGGCAACGCGCGCGACGAGCTTGCCCGACTTAATCGATAAGCCGGCTCGATCAATCGGACTCGCGGCTGGGACCGGAGCTTAGCCCGCTTCAATTCCCTGCGAAGCAGTAGAAGAACCCATTGCCGCCGGTGCTTTTCAGCCCGTCCTGGCTGCAGCCGCGCGACGGGTGCGAGGAGTTCCACGAATGCGCCGGCGGATCGTCGGTGAGGCCGGTGCGGTCGGCATGGCCGAGCATCGCGGTGCCGTCGCCGCTCTTCGTCCAATTGCCGCAGGTCTTGTCTTCGCCGGCGGCGAAGGCGGTGCCGTCGGGCTGCGAACCTGTCAGGATATCGTGCATGTTCGGCGTGTCGCCGCGGCCGTTGACGACCGTGCCCTTCTCGGTGAGCGCGGTCTCCTTGGTCAGATTGTTGGTGCCGTGCAACTCCGTCAGATCCTTGGCGACGACGACGCCCTTGGCGTTCTTCCACGGTCCCTGGCCGATGCGGTCGCGGGCGTTGACCGCCGCCGCTCCGCCAGCCGGCTGAGTCGAGAGATAGGCCCGCCAGGTCTTCGCCCCCGCGCCCGCCGCCTGTGCCAAGCTCTGGCACTGCGCGTCGGCGCCGGCAAGGCCGCCGAGATCGGCGCCGTTGCCCAGGCCGACACTCGTGACGAAGAAGCTCATCTCGCTCGTCTGCGCCGCGGCGCCGCCGCTGACGAAAACCGCGCACGCGAAAACACCCATGACGAGACGCTGCCAAGCCACCATGACGATCCTCCCGGTTCTGCTTCTTCTCGGCAGGATAGAAGCGCGGCGCCGCCGCGCCTCATCAAGAATTCGCGAGGCCC
>JAQGID010000020.1 GCA_028291405.1 Rhodospirillales bacterium
GGCAAAAGAGTGGCGAGCGGGAGGGTCCAAGGGTCCGCCAAGGTCCCTAGGGGGGATTGGTGACGGTTCCTTGAGCCCTCCCGGCTCCTCCTTCTCCTGATCACCAGCTCTACGGGTTCTCTGCGTACAGCGCCCGGAGGTGGTGACAAGGAACGGCGGGGACCTTAGGCGATGCGATCCGCTGAGCTACGGTAACCAGCGATTGTCGGAGGGTCGCAATGGGTCGCTTAGGTCTCGCCGGGGCCGCGCTGGTAAGGCGCGGAGGTCTATTGGACGGCACCCTGGACGTAAGCGTTGCCGGGTGCCAGTAGGTGAGGAAGCTCAATCGAAGGCTGCTGTAGCGCCTTGCTCGCCGGATCGACCCCGAATACGCAGGCATAGAAGGTGGGGGCGTAATAGCGGAAGGTGAGCAGGGCCAGCCACCGATGGCTGACGCCCAGCGCCGCCGAGTATGCTTCCATATCTCTCCGGGCGAGCGTCTCTCGTCCTGCCTCAATGTTGGTGATGCTGGTGAAGTAACGCTTACCAAGGATGTTCCCTAGCTCAAGCTGCGTCAGTCCCCGCGCGTGTCGTAGGGCCTGGAGCTTCCTGCCGATCTCGCGGCGTAGCTCTGGGGAACTTTGGGCAGACGTTTTCCGCTGGCGAGCCATGCATAACCTCCGGTTTCACAAGAGAGGTGGCTATGCACCAAATCACGGTGCGAACGAAAGGGGAATTTCGGAGCCTCCCCTTGGTATCGCAGCCTAACAGAAGGCCTATAAGAACCGACAGTGTATCCACCAGCGTATCCACCGGGAGGCGCGTCGGTGGTGTGTAACTGATTGAAATCTATAGGATCGTTGGCAAAAGGTCCCTCTCCCACCCCATCCGCCACATCTGTCCAAGTAAGTCGCCGGCTGAGGTGCGGCGCCGACGATCAATCGTCGTCATGCCGAAGCTCGCGCGAGTCGCGAGATAAGCCGCTCAGTTCCCGGCGGTCGGGGTCAAAGCGGCGCTGCTCACTGCACATCTCCCGATTGTCGCGGCGAGCGTCGTCCCGGCTTTCTTCCCGACCCTCATGCCGGCCTTGTTCACGGGCCCGGTCGACTTGGTCGCGGTTGCGTTGGAGATCTTGCCGTTGGCGATTTTTGCTCTGATCGCCGCCGCCGAGTACTCGGTCGATGACCGACTCGGCGCCTGCTGGTCTCTGCAAGCTCGGCCAAGCAACGACCATTGCCGCCGCGGCAATCAGCATCTTTCTCATCGGTTCTCCAGAAAAATTATCCTGCAGAACGCGCGCTTATGGAGATACAAGCGCTGCGCGCGCATCGTTCCCTAAGGTAATCTATTCCAGGACGCGATCGGCTGGCGCGCCTGGCGATGTCAGCGACCTCGGCCGCAGGGAAAGGTGAGCCGACCTAGGACGAGTTAAGGGCGCGATGACATCGTTCGTGGTAGAAAACGCGGTATGAGCCCGTACATAGAACTTCTCGCATCGTACGCGCTGGCCTTCGGCGCCGGCTATGCGCTGCGGTCGTGGATCTCATGGCGCCGACGCCGGCGGCACCGGGATAGCTACCTCGGCTGGTGATCATCGACCGCTTCGGTGGCGAGGCCATCGCGAGAGTTCATACGCGGAACATCGCCAGCCGTCCGATGTTGCTAGGAGAGCGGGCTGGTTCTTCACCGGTCACCAGCGTCATCTCATCTCCCTTCCCTGCGAGCGTATCTTGGCTGAGCACCTGATCGACGTCGTCATTCCGGTCTTCAATGCTGCGCGCACCATTCGAGCCGCGATCGCGAGCATTCAAAACCAGACCATATCCAACACCCGCATCATCGTCGTCGATGACGGCTCGACGGATGGTGGACCTGCCATTCTCCGGGAAATCGCCGCCGCCGATCCGCGCGTCGACATCGTCACTCAGCCGAACCGCGGCATCGTGGAGGCTCGCAATGCAGGGCTGGCGCGCTGCCGGTCCGAGTTCGTCGCGTGGCTCGATGCCGACGACCTTGCAAATTCGGATCGTCTGGAGACGCAGCTCGACTACCTGACGTCAAACCCGGACTGCGTCGCGGTCTCCGGCGCGACGCGGCACGTCGACGAGGACGGCCGCTTCTTCGGCATCATCTCGCGCTGCGGTCAGCCGGAGGCGGCGGACCCCCTGTGGATTCCGGCGATCGAACCCTACCTCATGCAGTCGTTCCTGATGGTCCGGCGCTCGGCGATAGAGGCGGTCGGCGGGTATCGCCAACTCATCTACGCCGAGGATACGGATCTCTGCTGGCGCATGCAGGAGATCGGCCGGCTGCACAACCTGGAGGCGGTGCTCGGCGATTACCGGGTGCATCCCGGAAGCGTCTCATCGCACTCGATCGTCAATGGACGCATCATGGCCTTGCTGTCGCAGCTGAGCGCCATTTCGGCGGTCCGCAGAAGGGCCGGCCGCCCGGATCTTTCGTTTCCCGAGGAAATGGGTACCCGGATCGGCTCGGCGACTTCCCTCGCGGAGCTTTTCACGCTCGGCTGCAAGCGTCTGACGCAAGACGAGGCCGACCACCTCGAGATCGCCCTGGCCGCGAAGATCATGGACCTGACGTCCTATCGCCCGTACGAGCTGGATGCGGAAGACTGCCTGTTCATTCAATCCGCCATGCGCAAGCACGTAAGCCGATTGCGTCCCGGCAATCGCACCGTCCTCGCGCGCTCCCGTTCGGGAACTGCGGCGCGACTCTTCCGTCAAGGTCTCCTCCGCGAGGCGGCCGCTCTCATTTCGCCGTCGCAATACGCGCCGACGGCCGGTCGCGTCGCCCTCCGGGCCGTCGTGTCGCCTGCGGTTCGCGAGCAGCTGCGGCGCCTGACGGGCCGGCGCACGAACATGCTCCTGAAGTAATCGCCCAGAGGGGGGCACGACGCGACGCATCACGACGCGACCGCGGTCGGGCGCCAGGCGAGCGCGCGATCTCTCAGGAGCCGATAGGCCCGTGGGCGGAAAGTCCGAATAAGCGGGATATAGGGATATAAGCCGCCAGCGCGATCGGCGGGATCGCGCTGAGCGCAAACCAGGGCGAACGATCGAAGAAGTCCGTCATGAGAGACGCGGCGGCGACGGTCGCCGCGCCCAGCAAAACCGGCGCCGCATAGATGCGCGCGATTTCGCGCCATCCGATCTCGCCCGCTCGCGTGAAGACGCGGTAGCTGTAGATCGGCTGCACCAGGACGTAATAGCTCGCCACCGCCGCCGCCACGCCGAGTGCGCCGCGCATCAATGCCCCGGCGGCGACGAAGGCCAGAAAGGTCGGTGCCGCGAGCGAGGTGTAAAGAAACGCTCGGCGAAATTCGCCCCGGGCATTCAAGAATGCGCCCGCCGCCCAGGAGCTGACATCGAAGGCGAACCCGATGCTCAGGAGCTGAACGAGCGGCCCCGCCGCCTCCCATTTCGCGGCGAAGAACAATTGCAGCAGGGGGCTTGTGAGCGCCGCTTGCAGAAAGCAGGCCGGCATCACCACGACCGACAGCATCTCGGAGACGGTGAGAGCGGCCTCGAGTTGACGAGCCGGATCGTCGCGATATTGGACAAGCGTCGGGAACAGCACGCTCGTCATGCTGCCCGCCAGCATGCGCAACGGCTGAATAGCCAGTTTGAAGGCGAAGTAATAGATGCCGACTTCGATCTCTCCCACCACGAAGCCGAGGATCACGTAGTCCGCCTGGCTCATCATGATGAGAAGCAGACGCGTGCCCAACGACGCCCCGGCGGAGGGCATGAGCATCGGCCACCGCCGCTGGATGCCGCGCCCCGCAATCTTCGGTCTTGCGATCCACCACAGGACGCACACGCGCCCGGCGGCGGCGACGGGCGAAGGCAAGACGAGGCTGTAAGGGCCGAATCCTGCGACGGCTAAGGCGATCGACATGGCGCCGACGGCGACGGCCTCGCCAAGCGCGGCGAGCGCAAGCACGCGAAAATTCAGGCTCGAGCGGATGATCGTGCCGGGGATCGTTTCGAGCGATGCGATCGGCGCGCCGAGGGCGGCGATGCTGATCAGCCCGGCAAGCTGCGGCTCGTCGTAGGCGCGTGCTGCGACCTGTGCCGCAATCAGGAGGATGAGGCTACCTGCGAGGCCGATCGCGAGGCTTAGCCAGAAGACGGTGCCGGCCCACAGCCGGAGCGCCCGATGGCGCTGAAGCAGCACGTCCTCCAGCCCAAAATTGAAGCACGCGCTGACTATTGTCGCGACGGCCAGGGCAAGGCTGACCTGGCCGAAGTCGGCGGGCGAAAGGATCCAGGCCAGGATGATCTGCGCGAGGAACTGAACGACCCGGGAGGCGACCGTCTGACACAAGAACCAGAATACGCCTTTGCTTGCAGCGCTTATCAGAGGTATGGCGCCAGGCAGACGTTTCACGACGATGTCCGGCTGCTCCCTGGTAAACCCAGCGCGTCAGCGCGTGAGTACGCAGACGAACGGCAGGGCGGCCGGAGTGTCCCTGACTCCGCTACCGATCTGGCATTAGCGCCCGCCGGGATCGCCCAGCCGGCGTCTGCACCGCCGCCAGGGTCGCAACCTCAGGAGCGCGGCGAGATCACGGGGCTGTTGATCACGGCGGCGGGCGCCGACGAGGCTCCGGCCGCGGCGAGGATTTCGCCGGCGACGTCCTCGGCCAGGGCGGCGTAGCCGCCATCTGCCATATGCAGCCCGTCGGGCGCGAGCAGCTGGGCCGGCGTCAAGCGGCCGCTCGCCAGCCAGCGCTGCATCAGGGAAAAGCGGCGGATGACGGGGACGTGCAGCTCGGTGCCGAGATCGCGTACCGCCTGACGAAAAGTGGCGCCATCCGTGGTCCCGTTTAGCGTGGCGCAATATTGCGGCTCCATCAGCACGACGTCGATCCCGGCGCGGTGCATGGTCGCGATGCCGGCACGTGTCTCCTCGATGAAGCGGCCGAGCGGCACGTGTCGAAGCGGGTCGTTGCTGCCGGTCTGCCAGATCACGAGGTCGGGATGCGAGTCGACCACATCGGGCACGATACGCCGCATCATATCGTCGACGTCGTCGCCGCCGACTCCGCGGTTCACCACGGTGACGGTCTCTTGCTGAAGGATCGTCTTGAGGTTTGCCTCAAGGCGACTGGGGTACGATGCCGAACGCGAGCTGGCGCCGATGCCTTCCGTTGACGACGAGCCGAACGCCACGATGCGCAGCGACTCGCGGGCGGCGAGCACGGCGGCGACGTGCGGCAGGGCGGCATGCGATCTCATGCGAGAGTGGCCGCCGGGCGCCTCTTCCGAAGCTAGCGACGTCGCCGCACATGCAGCCAAGGCGAGCGTGAAAAGGAGCGTTTTTTGCCACCAGCCGAAACCGGCGTCCTTACGTCGAAATGTCAACATCACATCCCTATATAATCGCCTCCCCATGATCCGCAATAAACCTTAATGGCCGATTGCGGGACGACGTTTTGCTGCTGCGATGCCTCCTCAATCGCTTCGATTTTGAGCCGATTCGCTTGCAATACGCCGATCCTAACCTGCGAATCGACGAGAAGGCAGCCAAAATGCGCGTCCTTCCGTGGGCGGCGTCGCGCGACGCCAAATCGGCCGGAAATCTCACGCGAGGCGCAGAATTGCTGGGGATTTGCGGCGTCCGCCGCATCGGACCGATACCGGCTGATGTCGGCTAAACCTCTGGAGGGTCGCGCATTTCCAGATCCGTTCAAGCCATTATTAATAAGATGTTAGTCTAATTCGCGAAATGTGATGCCTACACGTACCTCGGGGTTGAAGGCTTGTCGGACCGATCTGCGATGACAATTCGCAAAACAGTTGCGCCTGCGGGACGCCGCTTGCGCGCTGTCGCGATGACGATCCGCGGCAAGATCCTGCTGGCATTCTGCGCGATCGCGGCGATCACGGGCTTCCTCGGGCTCTCTGCCGTCAATAGCGTGATCGAATCCGGCCGGTTGGTGGTCGAAACCTACGACAAGCCGCTGATGGCAATCAGCTATGCGCGTCTCGCTCTGTCGAATTTTCGAGCAGAGCAGCTGGCGCTAGCGATGCGACTGGACGCGCGCGGCGCGGACAAGGCTGCCGCGCTCGACGCCGAGATGGTGCAGCTGGCGCGCGCGATCGACGAGGATTTGACGGTCGCCGAGCAGCGCTCGATGTCGGCCGCAGCGGCCGCGGCGACGCGCGACAGCCGCCATGCCATCGCGCTGTGGACGACGCTGCGGCAACGCATGTTCGACGAACCCGCACAGAGACCCAGCCTTGCTGCCCTCGATGATTGCGCCTCGCGGGTCGTCGACGCGCTGGACAATCTCGTCGAGCTGACCGCCGAGGACGGTTTTCGCGGACGCGAGCGGGCGCTCGCCTCGATCGCGACCTATCGAGCGCTGAGCATCGGCTGCACGATCGCGGCGCTCTTGCTCGGCGCGGTCATCGCCTCGTTGCTCGCCCGCCGGATGGTGCAGCCGATCGCTGCCGCCTCGCGCGCCGCCAGCCGCATCGCGGAAGGCGAGCTCGACGTCGAGATCATCCAGGCCGGCGGTGACGAACTCGGGCAGCTTCTCGAGGCGATGTCGCGCATGCGCGACAAAATCCGCGGCATGATGGATCGCGAGATCGCGGCCCGGCGGTCGGCGCAGACCCGGCTCGTCAACGCCCTGGAATGCTCGGCCGAGGGCGTCATCCTGATCGACGGCGACGGCAGCATCCTGATTGCCAATTCGCAAGTCGCGGCATTCTTTCCCGAGCTTGCCGACGAATTTGCTGCCGGCCGTCACCTGCCGGCGGCTCTCGAGCTCGCGCTGACTCAGCCGACCGCCGAGCTGCAGCTGGCCGACGGGCGCTGGCTGCGCCTCGGCAGCAGCAGCACCTCGGACGGCGGCTTCGTCGTCATCGGTACCGACATCACGCTGCTCAAGGAGCGCGAGGCGGCGCTGCGATCGGCGAAGGATCAGGCGGAGGCGGCCAATCGGGCGAAGTCCGAGTTCCTGGCCAATATGAGCCACGAGTTGCGCACGCCGCTCAACGCGGTGATCGGCTTTTCCGAAATCATCGCGGCCGAGATGTTCGGACCGGTCGGACAGGTGCGCTACAAGGATTTCGCCGGCGACATCGTGCGCAGCGGCCGCCACCTTCTCGAGGTGATCAGCGACATTCTCGACGTCGCGAAGCTGCAGTCGGGCAAGACCGAGCTGCATCTCAAGCGGCTGGAGCTGAGCGAGGTCATCGACGATGCGATGCGCATCGTCAAGGAACAGGCGGATTCGGCGGGCATCGCGCTGACTAGCACCGTCGAGCCGGACCTGCCGGCGATCGACGGCGACGCCACAAGGCTGCGCCAGGTCTTGCTCAATCTCTTGTCGAACGCCATCAAATTCACCCCGGCCAGCGGCCTCATCCTGGTATCGGCGCAGCGCAACGGCGATTGCGTTGATCTTACGGTGCGCGACAGCGGCATCGGGATGGAGGCCAAGGACATTCCGACGGCGTTCGAGCCTTTCGGACAGATCGACAGCAGCCTTGCACGCAAATACGGCGGCACTGGACTCGGCCTGCCGCTCAGCAGGATGTTCGCCGAACTGCATGGCGGCGGGCTCGCCATCGATAGCGTCCCCGGCAAGGGCACGATCGTCACGGTCACCCTGCCGGCAGCGTCGCCGGAGCGATCCGCCCTCAGGGCAGCGAGCTGACCAGGGGGCGCACGATGGCGTGCAGCCTCGCCAGAATCGTCCTGCTGTCGCTGTGCTGTCTGATGTCGACGACGGTCATGGCATCCGAACCGGCAGACGCGGAACGGCAGGCGGCGAAGGCGGCGTACAGGCGGCCCGAGACGATCCCTTTTCCGCTCGACGACCCCTATACCGCGGCCAAGGCGACGCTCGGCGAGCAATTGTTCTTCGATCCGCTGCTGTCGGGGTCGGGCACGCGCTCCTGCGCCACCTGTCACAATCCCGGCCTGTCGTGGGGCGACGGGCTGCCGCGGGCGATCGGCGAAAACCAGGTGGCGCTGCCGCTGCGCGCCCCGACCCTTCTGAACGTCGCCTGGATCGAAGTGCTCGGCTGGGACGGAAAGTTCCGCAATCTCGAGAGCGTCGCCTTCGGGCCGCTGCTGTCGCCGGGCAATATGAACACCAGCGAGACCCAATTGGTGGAGCGGCTCTCGGCGATCCCCGGTTATGCGTCGCAATTCGCGACCGCCTTCCCGGACGACGGGATCACCCGTCGTACCACCGAGCAGGCCCTCGCGACCTATGAGCGCACGATCGTCTCCGCCCCTGCGCCGTTCGATCGCTGGATCGAGGGTGACGAGGCGGCGATCGACGAGACGGCAAAGCGCGGCTTCGATCTTTTCAGGACGAAGGCGGGATGCGCCGAGTGCCATCGCGGATGGAGCTTCACCGAGGGCTCCTTCTACGATATCGGCACGGCCGAGGATGCGGATATCGGTCGCGGCCGGATCTTCACGAATTCGCCGATGCTGATGCATGCCTTCAAGGTCCCGACGTTGCGCGACGTCGCGCGCCGCGCACCCTATCTGCACGACGGCTCCGTCGCGACGCTCGCGCAGATGATCGACCTCTATGACAGCGGCGGCATCGACCGTCCGAGCCGCTCGGAGCTGATCAAGCCGCTCGGCTTGACGGACGAGGAGAAGACCGCCCTCCTCGCCTTTCTGGCGACGCTGACGAGCGATCCGACGCCGGTGCCGACGCCGATCCTGCCGCGCTAATCGACGACGACCTCCAGGTGCATCGTCGGGTGGATGGCGCATTGCACCGGAAAGCTGCCGCTGCGGTCGAAAGACAAATCGACGATCTTGCCGATCGGCTGCTCGCCGGAATCGAACCGCATAGCTGGGGTGTCGACGAAGACGTGATGCGTCACTCGGTCGTCGTTGACGACGTGAACCACCGTTCCGCGCTTTACGGCGAGCCGCCCGGGATTGAATTCGCGATTCCGCTGGCTCACCGTGACATCCTCGCCGGCGCGCGACGGCAGCGAGGTGGCGCCCGCCGCGAGCAGCGCGACGATTGCAACTCCGACGAAACCGAGTGAGCGCGAGTCCCAGCCCATTCCGAGTTGGCGCTGCGGTTTCGTTGCCACGACGCTGAAGACCTCCAGCTCTGCGATCGGGTCAATGCGCGATCACGGGCGATGCGCCGATCCAGATTCTTCAATAGCAGGCAACGCGAGGTAAGGACAGCACGAACCCGTTCGCACGATCGCCGATCAGATCATCGGAAATGCCAGTCCGATCAATGCGATGCCGCCGACCACGCAGCCGCCGCCCCAGGATTCCAGGCGAGTTTTACGCGACGGATAGCGGCCGGATGCGACGACGATCGCCGTTCCCACCACGAAAGTCATCGTACCAAGGATAAAAAGCACGGTTGCTCCCCCTTTCTTCCAAAGGGCAGCCTTGGTTATGCAACCGAAAGGTAAAGAATGGGTTGTCATGCCCAGCTTTTGCGACAGCGCGGATTCACACACGTTAAACGTGGGTTAGCGGCGTTGTTAATAAATTATTAAGCAATTCGCCGGAAATTAAGGTCTTCTTAAGGTTAAGATTTGCCTAAGGCTCAGCAGATGCGATGTCGGTGGCTCCAGACGCAGCGTCTTTCGGCGGTCTTCCTGTCGGCAGCGTTTCTGGCGACGTCCTCGCTCGCCGCCGCCGCCCATGTCAAATGGTTCGCCGCCTACGATGTCGCCGGCAATCCGCGGTCGCTCCTCGAAGTCTGCTCGGCCCCGT
>JAQGID010000034.1 GCA_028291405.1 Rhodospirillales bacterium
GCGGCTATCTCGCCCAGGCCGAGGTCAAATCGGGCATGGCCGAGCTGCAGAAATACGGCGAGTTCAAGGACGGCGTCTTCCGCCGCAATGACGGCGCGCCGGGCAAGAAGAACCTCTACGGCTAACAGGCGATCTGGGAGGCGGCGCACGGCAAGCCGATGAAATATCCCAAGGGACGCTACGACAACCCCGTCTTCATGGATTCGGCGAGCTACGACTGGGTCCCCGTCGAGGGCCAGCGTGGCGTTTATGAGAAGCTGCTCGGCGTCTTCACCGAACGGCGCAGCACCGCCGAGTTCGTCAAGCTGGACAAGGATGCGCAGTACCTCGCCAGGGGGCGAGGCATCTATCTCGTCGTCAACGGCGCCGGCACGATCGGCCCCGAGAGCTATCGGGCACTGACCGCGGTCTATCTGACCGCCGGTGAGACGTTGCGCTTCGCCGCCGACGAGACGACCGCGATGCTGCACCTCGGCTTGCCCAACCTAGCCTCGTTGGAAGCCAGCAATCGCGCGCATCTGACGGCGGAAGCGGCGGAGTAGCACCGCACCGCCGGCGGCAGCCCCCTCTCCCGCTCGTGCGAGAGGGACGGGGTGAGGGGCCTTCTTTTGGGTCCTTTGCGAGAACCCTCCCCCCACCGCTTCGCGGCGGACCCGCGGAAGAGCGGGCGAGGGGCCTCAGGACTTAGTCGGAGTCGGCTGACGGCCTCGTTCACCCCCTTCGCCCTTCCGCCAATCCTAGTCGGCCGACAGGAGCGGCCGATCGGGGATTACGGCGCGCGCTCAGCCGCCATAGAAAACCTTCTCGCCGAGGTCCTTCATCTCGAGGATCGCGGCGTCGGGCCGGCCGCTGGGCGGCGTCGTCAGATGCGCCTCGATCACCTCGCCGACCACGATGTGGTGGTCGCCTTCCGCGACGATGGTCTTGATGCGGCATTCGACGGCGGCGGGCGCGTCGTCGAGGATGGGAGCACCCGTCGTGCCCTTGTGGAAGCTCTGTCCGCTAAGCTTACCGTTGGCGACGACCGCCGGCTTGAAGAAGGTGAAGGCGAGACCCTTGTGGTCCTTGCCCAGCATGTTGAGCGCAAAGCTTCCCGCCGCCTTGATGGTCTCGTAGGCGCCCGAATCGTTCTTGACGGCGACAACGACGAGCGGCGGCAAGAACGATGTCTGAGTAACGAAATTGACTGTGGCCGCGGCGACGTTGCCCTTGCCGTCGTCGCCGGTCAGCACGTAGAGCCCGTAGGGGATCATCCGCAGCGTCGTCTTCTTGATTTCGGCGTCCATGGCGTTTCCTCCTTCCCTTGCGTGGTCGAGGTCAACAATCAGTCGATGCGTTTGGCCTCGAGAAAAGCGATGATCCGCTCGACCATTGCCGGATCCTCCTCGAGGACGAGATGGCCGACGTTCGGCGAGATCGCGGTCGTCGCGCCGGCGATGAGCTTCGCCCAGACCGGCGCCTGTGCCGCCGGCACGATGCGATCCTTGCCGCCCCATACCAGCAGCGTTGGGACGCTCACCCGGTGCAGCCACCGCGGCAGCTTGCGGTCGAACATGCTGGTCCAGGCGACGCGCGCGACCGAGGTGCTCTCGCGATAGCGCGCTGCTAGGAAGTCGATGTCGGGTGCGGCGGGCATCAGCCGTCCCAGGATGCCGACGTCGGCGACAAGATAGGCGCCGAGCTCGGTCGGCAGGATCTTGAAGATGTCGGCCGTCGGGCTCTCCTTGACCAGCAGCCCGGCGGGAGCGACGAGCGCCAGCCGCTCGATCCGATGCGACTGCTCGACCGCGAAGGCGACCGCCATCCAGCCGCCCATCGAATGGCCGGCGAGATGGAACTTGCGCAATCCCAGCCGATCAAACAGATCGAGGTAATGCAGGACGTAATCGTGCATCTCGCTGATCGAGGTGTCGTCCGCCGACTCGCCGAAGCCCGGGTGATAGGGGCAATAGACCTTGAAGCGCTTCGTCCAGCTGGCGGCGAAGCCGAAGCCGGTCGCGGTGCTGGCGCCGTGCAGGAAGACGAGCGGCGGTCCGTCGCCGCCGACCAGGAAGGCGGTCTCGATGCCGTTCACCGTGACCTTCTCGAGCGCGAAGGCGTCGCCGTTGTGATTATTCGCCAAGATCGTGTTCCTCTCAGACGGCGATGCGTTGCGCGGGAGCGTCCGCCTGGCGCTTCTTGCGCAGAAACGCCAGCCCCGAGCTAAGTATCTGAAAGATATACGTTTTCGAGCCTGATGTCAATAGAAAACACCAATTTCGTCGCTGGACAAGGTCATGACCTTTACTGCGATTACTAGGTCAAGCGGTGACGTGCAACGTGAACTTTCAGCGTGCGCTCACCGTTCGCTCGCCTGGACCATATTTGGCGGAGTCAACGTTACCGCATCCTATTCAGATTCATAGGGTTCTACATATGGCTAAGCCCGCGAAACCCGACCTTCGCTCCCAATTTTTTCTCAGCCTAACTTACCGCGAGATACGGGATGCGTTAAAAAAATTGTCAAGGCATCCTGACGAATTCACGGAGGCTCGTCTTCAGGCGGCTATATACGGCGACCCCGGCAATCCTAGCGCACGCGAGCGACTGCGTCTGAAGGGCCAGGTCACCGCGCTCCGAACGCAGTTAGAGACGAACGGCTTCATCGAGCCACTGAGGGAAGGCTGGGTAACGACCGAACGTGGACACTCGCTCATGAATCAAAAGGCGCTAAAGCCAATCCTCCGGCAAAAAGGACTTTCCTTGGTTGAGAGCGCGATCACTACCGCCGCGCGGTATAATACAGACACTACCGCGAATCGTTATGTCAGTAAGATTTTCCTCTTTGGGTCCTTACTAACTGAAGCCAAAACAGTAAATGATGTGGACCTTATAATTAGCGTTCTCCGTAAGGAGTATGCTACCAGCGTAGACTGGGATGATAAAGAGCGACAGCGCCTAAGGCAAACCGGGCGCAGATCCAATGTTAGTTGGCGCGCATCCACGGAGGGAGAGGCCGAAAGACTTATCAGGGGTATCAGTCCGTACATTTCAGTGGCTGGAGAACGAGAAACGCTGAAGTTCTTGGGAGAAAAGGGAGAGCCGATTAAGCTCGTTTACTCGTTCCCCGAATGAAGTGCGAGGAGCAAGAGCATGCCTCCTAATGACATTGATCAGCGTTTAAGGAGAGATACGCGACTGATCATCGTCTGCGGCTGCCTGGGTGTACTTTTTGCGGTAGGATTGGGCGTCTTTCTGGGACTACATTTGACCGCAAGTCTCACTGCTGACGAAGCGCGTGACGCAACGATGGTGATTTCGCTTTCTACGATCGGTTTGGGTGTGGTGGCGTTTCTTCTCTTTAAATAAGTGTGTACGGCCTCGTGAGTGGCGATAGCCGCGAACCGAGCCGGGTGCCGTCGAGTCCGCGATGCGTAGGAAGCCGACATCCAGTGCCGCCATCTTGGAGGTCCGTTCCTGGTCCCCGAAGCGGAAGTGCAACGACTGAGGCTCCGGCTTCCGTTTCGCGCCCGTGCCGGTCGCTAAAGTGAAACGTATGCGCACGGGCCAACCGCTTCAAATGTGACAATCATTTATTCGTACTTTTTCTCGGTTTCGCGCTGCATCGCTCCCGACAGTGCCTTCGCGCTCATGACAGCGTCGCCGAAGTAGTCCTCGTCGATAACCAGCTCGTCCCCGAGCTGGCCGCGTGCTTTGGTGCCGGCTTTGTCAATATAGAGCCTGTTGATGAGGCCCTGATTGTGAATGAGAACATCACGCGTTGCCTTCAGCTCTAAGTAGTTTGCGATCCGATCCTTGGGAATCTCAATCGATAGCACTTGCGCTGCCTTGGCCAGGTAGTCGGCAGGTTTGGCGAACATCAGTTCCTGACATCGCATGGCAATCAGTCGTTCGAGGAGCGCGTTCCGATCCTCATGAGCAAGGAACAGATCGAGCGGCACGCCGCCCTTATCGATGATCGACATCTTTTCGGGCTGATCCCAAATCGCGATTACTAGGCACTCCTGGATGAAAGCCTCCACCCGGGACACGATGGAGATGATGTTTGTTTCGAACAGTCCTCGCTCGTATTGCGCGATGAAGACCTGCCCCACATCGCTGTCGCGGCGCTTGCTTTTAACCGCGCGGTCCCGTTTAGGAACGGGATAGCTCTTCTTTGCCTTGGAACGGCTATGACGTAGCTCGTCGCCACGACGCTTCAGCTCCGGTCGCATCAGTTGCGTGAAGATCCAAACATCGTTGAGGTAGCGGAACAGGCGAATGTGCCGCTTGTATGTTTCAATCGAGACAGTGTGGCTTCTCGTCATGGCGCTCGCACGTTGAAGACCACGACGATCTTTCGGCACTCAGTAGCGTTGCCACACCGGGACGAACTGCTCAATGGCGATCGGCGTGTTCCAGGTGTGCTCCTGGTTTTTGCATTGGGTTTCATCGTCCTAGCTCGTTTGGTGTGTTGTGGTGTGTTGGGGCCCGGAATCTGGTGTTTTTTGGTGTGTTCAATGCACCAATGTTCTCGTTTCAGATCTCCAGCGATCCTGCGGAGTTTCGGAAAAGCCGCTTAACAAGTTCCTAATAATCCAGGATCTCTGCGGTGTTCGAGCCGCCCAAACCCGCCGTTTTTCGAGCCTCAGAAAGCGCCCGAGTCGGCTTGCGCAGCAGCGGCATGACCTCCTCGGCGAACATCGTCAGGCTCTTCACTGTCTTCCAATGCGGCATGTCGCCCTTGTGCATGTGCAGGATGACGCGGCTGGAGCCGACCTCGTCGCACCAGTTGTAGAGCTTCTCGGCGACCTGCTGCGGCGAGCCATAGGCGAGGCGGACGTTCTCCTTCAGCCCCTCCCAGTTGAAGCCGGAATGCAGCGACTTGGCGCCGCCGGCGCCTGCCTTGAACGCCGCGAGGTTGGCGTAACCGGGCGGGGCAAGGTAGCGCGGCGTCGTGCGGATCGAGTTCTCGAAAAAGAACTGCAGATGCGGCTTCGCCTCGCGCACCGCGATCTCCTCGGTCTCGGCGACGTAGACGAAGGCCGAGATCGGCTTCTTGTCCGGCGTCACCGTGTGACCGGCCTTCTCGGCGACCTCGGTATAGCGGCGATAGCCCTCGATCTGCGCCTTGCGGGGCGCCGCGACGACCATCGAATAGGCCCAGCCGCGCTCGGCGGCGAACTGCAGCGTCTCCGGACTCGAGCCGACCATGGCGATCTTCGGATGCGGCTTCTGGTACGGCAGCGGCCAGGGGTTCAGATATTTGTAGCTGTTGAACTCGCCGTCGAAGCTGGTCGGGCCGGGCTGTGTCCAGGCCTGCATCATGACCTCGATGCCCTCCTGCAGCCGCGCGCGCGAGGTCGTCGGGTTGATCGAGGTAGCGTTCGACCAGTATTCCATGCCGGTGCCCATCGGGAAGGCGATCTCGATGCGGCCGCCCGACATGACGTCGAGCATCGCGTATTCTTCGGCGAGGCGGTTCGGATACTGCAGCGTCGCCGGCGTGCCGAAGAGGCAGATCTTCGCGTTCTTGGTCTGCGGAATCAGCGCCGCGGCGATCAGGCTGCAGGCCGGCATCAGGCTGTAGGCGGTATTGTGGTGCTCGTTTACGACCAGCCCGTCGTAGCCGTATTGATCAGCCATCACGAGCTCCTTCAGATAGGTCTGATAGAGCTTGTGGCCGATTTCCGGATCGAACAGCCGGTTCGGGTAGTCGACCCAGGTCGAGGCGTATTTCTTATGGTCTTCCGGGAACGGGTGGTAGGGCATGAAGTGGAAAAAGTAGAATTGCAGATCGTCTTGCCAGTTCATCGTTTCCTCGCTTGCGCGTTTCGATCGGGCCCCGCCTGAGGGCCTGCTTACGGTTCGGTGTCTGGGGTCAGGGCATCGTGACGACGACGTTGCCGATCAGCCTACCGCCCTCGACCGCCTCATGGGCGGCGGCGATGTCATCGAGCCCGAAACGGGCGCCGATCACGTGGTCGAGGGTTCCCGCCAGGAGCATCTCGCCGATACCGGAAAGCGCGCTGCGGCGGTCCTCCTTCGTCAGATCGTAGACCAGGAAGAAGCGCAGATCATGGCTGCGGGTCAGCAGCTTCGGGAAGAAAACCGGCACGTTGCCGCCGACGTTCGAGCCGTAGCAGACGAGCGTGCCATGCGGCGCCAGGACGTCGTGCTCGAGCAGCGTCGCGGTCGTCGAGAGGTCCATGTCGATGATCGCATCGGCGCCGCGCCGGCCGGTCAGCGATTTGACGCGTTCGGCGACGTTCTCGGTCTTGTAGTCGATCGTGGCCTCGGCTCCCGCCTTCCGCGCATGCGCCGCCTTCTCCGCGGAACCGACGGTGCCGATGACGCGCGCGCCAGCCTGCCGCGTCGCGATCTGCGTCGTGAAATGTCCGACCGCCGAGGACGCGCCGATCACCAGAATCGTCTTGCCGGCGATTTCGCCGAGCAGGTGAACCGCCTGGAACGCGGTGAGGGCAGGGATGCCGAGACAGGCGGCTGCCGCGAAATCGGTGTTTTCCGGCAGCAGCACCGCCTGTTCCGATGGCAGGGCAATGAACTCGGCGGCGGTGCCCATTGGGCGCTGCCATTGGCCGTTCCAGATCCAGACGCGCTCGCCGACTCGCGACGACGGCACGCCGGCGCCGACCTTGTCGATGATGCCGGCGCCATCGCTGTGCGGCACGATGCGCTCCGCCGTCACCGGCCGGTTGCGCCGCGATTTGACGTCCGAGGGGTTGGCGCCCGAGCTGTGCAGGCGGACCCGCACCTCGCCCGCCGCCGGCTCCGGCGTCGGCAGGTCGCCGACCACGAGCACCTCGCGAGCGGCTCCGTTTTGCGAGTACCAGGCTGCTTTCATTGATTCCTCCCGCCTGAAGTTTCCGCCGGGCCCCGTCTTTCTATAGCTCTTTCGTCACCCCTGCGAGCAAGCGCAGAATTCGAGAAGGCCCCTGGATATCACGGCAAACCGCCGCAGGTCACGGGTTTACCGGGCCCAGAACTGTGATTTCGCATCAATCCTGCTCTACCCACCGGAACCGAGCTGCAGCGGCGAGCCCCGGCAGAGCTAGAACGAATTCGTGATCCCGCCGCCCGAACCAAGCATCTGCCGCACGAGCGTGTGCACATGAAGGTGCATCGCGCATTTTATGGCGTAGGTCTGCAGAACGAGCGGCTCGCGCCGGCGTCTGACGACCCGCCATAAGCGCAGACGGTACTCGCGCCGCAGGCTGGAGTCCGGCACAAGGCGCATGAGCCTGACGAAGATCACGAGCGCCTCGCACAGAAGGCGCAGGTTGAGGGCGAGCCGCTTCATCGGGTGGGTCCGCAGGTATCGCCACCGCGTCTGCTGCAGCCTCAACCCGCCGTCCAGGTAAAGCGCGTCGCAGCGCCCGAAATAGGCCTCCGGCTCATGAAGATCGCGCAGCACGGCGAGATATCCGTCGCGCAGCGCGGCGCGATCGATGCGGAGCGGAATGATGTTGGTGCCGAATGCCGGGGTGTCCGAGCGATCCAGCCGACCTTCCGCGGCGAGGCGTTCATGCAACGGCGTCCGCGGAATCGCGGCGAGCATCCCGACCATCGCATGGACGATCCGCGCCTCGCGGATGAATCGGCGCTGCGCCTCGAATATGCTCGCGTCATCGTTGTCGAAGCCGAGGATCATGCCGCTCCAGACCTCCATGCCGGCATTCTGGATGC
>JAQGID010000342.1 GCA_028291405.1 Rhodospirillales bacterium
CCTTTGCAAACGGCCTTGCGAAAGGCGAATTTCCAGCGCTTTCGAGCCGCAACATGATCAAGGACTTGTCGATCGTCGCAGATTTGGCGCGCGCGCATAACGCCGAAATGCCGATCGCGCAGCTCGCCTTGGCTCGCTTCCGCTCCGGCCTGACGACAAAGCTCCCACCGCGTTGACGGCGACAAGCCCGCTGATTCATGGGTGTCATTCGGCGAAGGATTCCGACACTTATAGGCACGATAACGCTTTGTATTTGCTGGAATTTGATGGGATCCCTCGAGAGTGCTTACTAACATGCCGATCAGGCTTCACAAGCGGACAACTGCTTTGGGGCACCACGAAATGGTCCGGAAACGGCTGACATGGGCGCATCTCGCCATGCCGGGGAAAGGCGCTTTTGGGCCGTAAGCTGCCGGTCCGCTCTGGAGCGGGCTGCCGAAGAAGTAATAGCGGGTTGCGGCCGCTTCAGGCTGAGTTGCTCAGCGCCCGCAGCACGGCGCCTGGGCGGATCGGCAGGTGACGGATACGGGCGCCGGAGGCGGCGAAGATCGCATTGGCGATCGCCGGAGCGACCACGGTCGTCGCCGGCTCGCCGAGGCCGACCGGCATCTCGGTGCTGGGCAGGAACTCGATCTCGACGGGCGGCACGTCCCCCATCCGCAAGGGCGTGTAGCTGTCGAGGTTGGTGTCCTTCGGCTGACCGCCGACGAACTCCGACCCCTCGTGCAGCGCCATGCTCAATCCCCACAGCGCAGCGCCTTCGACCTGCGCTTCGGCGCCGTCCGGATGAACGATCGTTCCGGCGTCGACGACCAAGGTCAGCTTCTCGACGGTGACGCGGCCGCTGCCGCGATCGACCGCGACGCGGGCGACGCAGGCGACCCAGGTGGGCATGTCGCGTTCCTGGCCGAAGCTCGTGGCGACGCCGAGGCCGACATCTTTCGGCAGCGCGCCGCCCCAGCCCGCCTTCTGGGCGGCGCGGGCGAGGACTGCGGCCTGCCGCCGCGCGCCGCCGACGGCGTTCGGCGCCGATCCCGCGTTGCGCCCCGCCGCATCCAGCAGCCGCAGCCGGAACGCCACGGGATCGGCGCCTGCCGCGTGGGACGCCTCGTCCATGAAGCTTTCCACCGCCCATGCGGTCCAGCCCGGCGCGACCGAGCGCAGCCAGCCGGGACGGAAGGTCCGGTCGGCGAGGTCGTTGCGCAGCGCCCGCACCCGCTGCGCCCCGACGCTGTACCAATGATCGGCGCCGCTGATCGAGAAAGGATCGTAGAGGGCGCCGTTGCCGGCCTTGAAGAGAAACGATGGCGCCATGACCGCGGTCGGCCAGCCGGCGGCGGCCTGATGGTCCATCGCCGTCACATTGCCGCCGTCGCCGAACGCCATTCGCAGGAGCTGGACCGAAGGTGATCGGGGGGAATCGAAGCGCATGTCGTCGGGCCGCGTGCAGATCATCTTGACCGGCCTGCCGGCCAGCTTGGCGGCAAGCGCCGCCGGGACGGCGTAGTCGCCGTTGAGGCGCCGGCCGAAGCCGCCGCCGAGCATGTACGAGCGGAGGACGATCTTGTCCTGGTTGCGGGCGAGCGCTTGCGCCAGCACCGGCAGGATCAGCGACTGCCATTGATTGCCGGTGTGGATCTCGAAAACGCCATCCTTTTCGAATGCCACGGCATTGACCGGCTCGAGCTGGAAATGCATGACGGTGCTGGTCGTGTAGGTGCGCTCGATCGTCGATTTCGCGGCGGCGAAGGCGGCGTCGAGCCCCGGGTCGTCGACCACCAGGGCGCCGCCGTTGCGATCGGCGATCAGCTCGCCGGCGCGGCGCTGCAGATCCTCTTCCGAGACCTTGCCGGATTCGCCGACGTGCCACTCGACCTTCACGAGATCGGCGGCGCGGCTGGCCGCGACGAAGCTGTCGGCATAGACCATGACCCAGCCCGGGACCGTCTCCGACGGGTCGTTCAAGGCGAGGGTGCGGATATAGCCCGGCACGCTCTTGGCCGCCGCATCGTCGATCGAGACGACGCGGGAATCGTTGCGGGTGGGCGGGACCTTGGGACGGGCGTAGATCATGCCGTCGACCCTCGCATCCAGCCCGTAGCGAGCCTCGCCGTTCGTCTTGGAGGGGACGTCGATCGCGGTCGTGTCCCGTCCGATCAGGCGGCGCTCGTCCGGCGGCTTGATCGGCATCGCCTTAAGCTGCTCTTCGGTGTAGCTGCGCCGGAGATCGCCCCGCACCACAATGTCTCCGTAACCGATAGACTTTCCGCCGGCGGCGACCGCGCCGTTGCGTGCGACGCAGGCCTCGGAACCGACGCCGAGCAATTTCGCGCCCTCTTCGATGAGGGCGATGCGGCCGGCCGCGCCGGCCTGGCTGAGGATCGGAAAGCTTTGCCACACCGACCAGCTGCCGCCAGTGACCATCAGCCCCCATTTCGGATCGGAATCGACGTGGACGATCCGAACTTTCTGCCAGTCCGCCTCGAGCTCGTCGGCGACGATGCGGGCGAGCGCGGTGCCGACGTGTTGGCCCATCTCGGCCCGGATGACGTTGACGGTCACGAAGCCTTCGCGGTCGATGCCGTACCAGATCGTCGGCTCGAACAGCTCGGCAGGGGTTGCCTCGGCCTCGCCGGACGGCAGCTCGATGGCGCCGAGGCCGGGCCTGGCGAAACCCAGCGTTACGCCGGTCCCGACCATCGCGATCAGGAAACCGCGGCGTGACGGCAGGGAGGCGCCGGAATCGCGATCGTCGGCGTGCAGGATCCTGTTCACGGCGCGCTTCCCACGCGCATTTTCGACGCCGCCAGCTTGATGGCCTTGCGGATGCGGACGTAAGTCATGCAGCGACAAAGACTGCCGGCCATCACGGCATCGATGTCCCGGTCGGTCGGGTCCGGGTAGTCCTGCAGCAGGGTCGCCGCCTGCATGATCTGTCCCGACTGGCAGTAGCCGCATTGCGGCACCTGCAGCTCGATCCAGGCGGATTGCAACGGATGCTGTCCCTTGGGATCGAGCCCCTCGATGGTGGTGATCCTGGCGCCCGCGACCGCGGCGAGGGGCGTGATGCAGGACCGCGTCGCGCGGCCCTCGACATGGACGGTGCAGGCGCCGCACATGCCGATGCCGCAACCGAACTTGGTCCCGGTCAGGCCGATCTCGTCGCGGATCGCCCAGAGCAGCGGCGTGTCGTCGGGGCTGCGGAACGAAACGGGGCGGCCGTTGAGATCGAGGTTGGTCATGATCGATCGGTTCCAGGCATCATTCCGGCTTGGCGGAAGCCGCCTGCCGACGGAGGGCGGCTACCTTCGTTTCGACGTCCGTCCAGGGCGAGCGATCCGTCCGGGTGCGGCGCAGATAGGCGGCGAGCCGGGCGATATCCGCGTCGCCGAGTGCGGCGTAGCTGGGCATCACCAAGCCGGGACCGCCGTCTCGCGTGCCGATACCCTCCAGCACGACGTGGATGAAATTCGTCGGCTCGGACAGGGTGAGGGCACTGTTGAGCGCGAGTTCCGGACGCGCCGGAAGCGGGTTCGGCCCGGCGTTGTAGTGGCAGGCGACGCAGGCGGCGGCATAGAGCCGGGCATCGGGATCGTACTCCTGCCCGGTGCCGAGAGCCGAGGTTGCCAGCGCCTTCTTGATGGCGGCGTCGGTGGCTGCCGTACGGGCCTCCGCATGGTCGAGTTCGGCGAAATAGATAGCCTCGGCGCGGATATCGGCGTCCGGCACGGCCGCGAGACCGGTGTGGATCACCGGCGACATCGAGCCGGCGGATACGCCGTGCAGCGGGCTGACGCCGCTGCGCAGATAGCTGAACAGCTCGCCCTGCGTCCACGGCGCCGGCGAGGGATTTTCATCCGTGAGGGCAGGCGCGACCCAATCCTCGATCACCGCGCCGCCATAGGCATGATCGGCCTTCTCGGCGCCGAGCAGGTTGCGCGGCGTGTGGCAGCCGCCGCAATGGCTGAGCCCTTCGGCGAGATAGGCGCCTCTATTCCACTCGGCGCTCTTCGCAGCGTCGGGCCGATAGCGGCCGCTCCGGAAGAAGAGGAGCTTCCAGCCTTCCTGCAAGGTGCGGATGTTGAGCGGGAAGGGAAGCGTGTTCACCGGCGCCGTCGCTTTGACCGGCGGCCGCGTCATCAGATAGGCGTAGAGCGCCTCGACGTCCTCGTCCGAGATCTTGGTGTAATGATCGTAGGGGAAGGCCGGAAACAGATGCGATCCGTCGCGGGCGACGCCCTCGTGCATCGCGCGGGTGAAGGCCTCCAGCGACCACCGGCCGATGCCGGTTTCCGGTTCCGGCGTGATGTTGGTCGAGTAGATCGTCCCGAAGTCCGAACGCAACGCATAGCCGCCGGCGAGTTTCTCGCCGCCCTGCCGTGTGTGGCACACCTCGCAATACCCGGCGCCGGCGAGAATCTGGCCGCTGGCAATCAATTCGGCCGGAAAGCTGGTCTTCGCCGGCGGGTCGATCGGCAGGATCGCGGGCCGCCAGGCGAGGGCGAGAAACCCGATCACGCCGAGAATGCCCAGTCCGACGACGCCGATGACGATGCGCTTCAGGATGCCGGCCTCCGGTCGTCAGACACCCACCGGGTACGGGCAGATTCTTATCCGACGATGCGGTTGCGCGACGTTGATCGGCGTCAATTTTGCCGATTTCTTCCCACAGTTTCCCGGCTACCTCGCGCCCCAGGGCATGATCGGCACGTGCTACCTGTCCACGGAACCGGCAGCAGCTCATGCCTAATACCAAGACTCTTTGATCACGACCGATGCGCCCAGTCTCTCAGTCCGATTGATGTGATTCTCCACGGTTGATTGATCAGCTTGTTCCAGGCGAAGCAGCAATGGTCGATGATGTCCTTGTAGG